>DATFZN010000022.1:0-8779 GCA_035314425.1 Candidatus Acidiferrum sp.
CAAGTGCAATTGCCGCGCATTTATATGGGGTGGATTACCCCGCCGGTATTCAAGACAGGAGACGTGGAATGCGAGCTGTTCGCGCAAATCCTGGCAGGAGGAAAGAGCAGCCGACTTTACAAGTCTCTAGTATACGACAAAGAGATCGCGCAAGACGTCTCGGCGAGCATAGAAGGCACCAGGCTAGGTTCGATCTTTGAACTGCAAGTGACCGCAAAGCCGGGAGTCAAACTGGAAGACCTGGAAAAAGCAATCGATGCGGAACTCGAAAAAATGCGCACCGACGGGGTGACCACCGCGGAGCTAAATCGTGCGCGAAACGTCACGGAAACGGCGCTGGTGCGAGGATTGCAACGCCCCAACGGAGTTGCCAATCGGCTGAACTACTACAATTTCTATGCCGGAACGCCAAATTACTTTACCCAGGATATCGCGCGGTACGATGCAGTCGCACCTCGTGACGTGGCGGAGGCGATCAAGAGCTGGTTCAAAAACAGCGCACGCGCGGTGGTATATGGGGTGCCAGGGGAGAAAGTCGTTACCGACGTTCCGAAGACGACGGACGAGGAAAACAAGCAACAGGCCGCAGCAGCGGGGCCGAGCAAGGCTGCGATGGCAGATGAAGCGTGGCGCGCGACTCCTCCAAAACCCGGCCCGTCACCGAAATTCAGCTTGCCGGTCGCGAAAGAGGTGAAGCTGGCAAATGGATTGACGGTACTGCTGGTCGAACGGCATAACTTGCCGATCGTTTCGGCGACGATGTACACCCTCAGCGGGAGCGAGTTAAATCCACTCGATAAGCCGGGATTGTCAAGTTTCACCGCGAATATGTTGAGCGAAGGGACAACCAGCCGGTCTTCGATCGAATTTTCCGACGACACCGATCAGATTGGAGCGACACTGGGATCGGAAGCTGGGTACAGTAGCGCGTACCTGGAATTATCCGCGCTTACATGGAATGCAGCGGCCGGTTTCGATCTGCTTGCGGATGCGACATTGCATCCCGCGTTCGATCCGAAAGAGATCGAGCGGTTGCGGAGTCGCAGGATAACGGCTGTGCTGCAGGAGGACGATGATTCGGGCGCGGTCGCCTATCGAACGGCTGACCGCGAGTTATATCCGAATAGCCCCTACGGATTTCCCGTGCTGGGGACAGAAGCCTCGAACAAATCGATCACCCGCGAGGATATGATGGCCTTCTGGAGGCAAGGATATGTACCTTCGAACGCCTTCCTAGCAGTAGCGGGAGACCTTTCGGAATCGGCGTTGACGGAATTGGCGAATAAATATTTTGGCGGGTGGACTGGGCCGGCATTTACCACCAGAGCGCCGGCCACACCGGCAGCGCCGGTTCCGGCAACCTATATTGTGGACAAACCCGCATCACCGCAAACGTATTTGACGGTGGCCGGATTGGGAGCCAGCCGCAACACGCCGGATTTTGTGCCGCTTGAAGTGATGAATAGCGCGCTTGGAGGCTTGTTCTCCAGCCGGATTAACATGAATCTGCGCGAAGAACACGGCTACACGTACGGAGCGTCTTCTTCGTTTCAGTTTCGCCGCGGTGTGGGACCGTTCGTGGCCGGCGGAGGAATCCGCACCGATGTAACTGCACCGGCGGCGCAGGAATTGTTGAAAGAAATCAAGAAGATGCGCGAATCGGAATTGACCGCCGATGAACTGGCAAAGGCGAAAGACTCATTCTCCAAATCATTGGTGGCGAATTTCGAGACGGTCGAGGCGACGGCATCCACAATAGGATTGCAATTGGTGTTTGGCCTACCTAGGGAATATTACCGGGATTTGCCAGAAGACATTGCCAAGGTGAACTCGGCAGATGCGCTGCGGGTCGCCAAACAATACTTGCATCCGGACGCGATGATCATCGTTGCCGTTGGGGACCGAACCGCGATTGAGCCGAAACTGAAGGAACTACATGTGGGAGAAGTGAAGGTCGTACACTGAGCAGTGGAAAATCTCGAAGTGAAAAGGGCCGCAAAAAACCGGCCCCTTCCTCATTTGGTACTCGCTAAAACGCTTGTTGGAAGAAGTGCGCAACCTTCTTGGTGCCCGCTTCGGTGTAATAGACGGTAACCTTGGCCGCCTTGTCCGTACCCTTGCCGATTGCCGTGGCAGAGGCGGCGGTATCGTGGCCCGCAACGGAAAAGGTGTGCTCGGTGCCGTCGGCGGTCTTAACGACTACAGTTTTTCCGCCATCGCCAACTTTGGTGACCACGCCGTCCATAGACTTCAAGCCATCCTTACCGATATTGTCGATTTCGACGCCGGTCTTTTCCGTGCCCTTCACGGTATAGTGCACGATGACATCGGAACCTTCCTTGATCCCTTTAAAGGTATCCTTTGAAGCATCAGCCGTAGCATCGACTCCCTTCACGGTCGTTTTGTCGACCCAATGGAAAGTCTGCTCGGTGCCATCCTTGGTCTTAATGGTGATGGTTTTGGCTGTAGCATCGGTCTTCGTAACGACGCCGTGAACTGCGGACACGACATCATCGGCCGCGCGTAGGCCAGTGACCAGAAGAGCCGCAACGGCAAACAATCCAAATAGCTTTTTCATCAAAAATTCCTCCATCCTTCTTCCTTCTGAGCGAAGGGCAAAAGTTTATGACATCGAGATTATCGTAACCCTAATAAAAAACCTAGTAAAAGGTGGTTGAAGGTTCTTAAGCGTGAGACAACCCGCATTTCATCCCTTGAGGATGAATCTTTGCATTGCGTTCGCGAAGCCTTCGTTTTCATTTGCAGTCGTCACGTAGGTCGCGGATTTCTGCACTTCTTCACTGGCATTTCCCATCGCGATGCTGATTCCGCTTTTCTTAAACATCAGAACGTCATTGGGCATGTCGCCGATAGTGGCGATGGCTTCGACAGGGATGTTCAAGAGTTTGGACAAGGTGAGGACAACTTCACCTTTATTGGCTTTCGGGTGGGTGACGTCAAGGTAATACGGTTGCGACCGGGCGGCGGAAGCATGTGTACCGCAAGCCTCCTGCACGTCTCGTTCGCAGCGCTCGACGGCCTCCAGGTCATCACTGACGCCGACAACTTTGGCAACCCGATCGGTCAGACCTTCCATGCTTAGGGTGATCTCGGGGGCGAATTTGACTGTCCATTGTTCACGTGCGACGTGGGGCGCATGGACGTTACGCACAAACCAATCCTTGTCGGTGTAGACCCACACGTCCAGTTTGTGATCTTGGATCAACTTGATGACTTGAGATACCACGGTTGGTGGCAAGAAATTCTGGCTTACCACGGTGGTCAGATCGGGTTCGATCAATACACCGCCGTTAAACGCGGCGATCGGTTCATCCAGTTTCAGGGGATCAATGAGCATGGCCATGCCCCGAGGGGGCCGTCCACTGGTGATGGCGAATTTGATATTCACAGCACCCAATTGGGAAACGGCTTCACAGGCACGAGGCGTGAGAATCTTATCCTGCGTGACGAGCGTGCCATCCACATCGGCAATCACCAATCGGATGGGCTGTGCTGTGGCTCCGGAATCTGTTGGGTTCATGATGGTCTCCCCCGAAAGCCCAAAGAGCGAGTAAACGAGTCTTGCATCCCAGAATGCGACAAAGAAGTATGCACAACATTCCGGGCAGAACACACCGGTCACCATGTTAGACGATTCATTTGAACGAGAAGTTAAATCAAATACTAGGAAGAAGCAGTAAGAGTTCGCATTGGGGCAAAAGCAAACGATCTGCAACACCAACTGATCCGTCAACCGTCAACGAAAATTAGTGTCCCCCAGAACCGGTGGGGGCTTTGAGATATCGGCTGGCGAAAATCAAGAAGGTTGGCCAATTCGGTCCAGTGGTGTGGCCGCCGCTATGTTGTCGGAAGGCGACGTCGCCATCGATCCATGCGGACGCCACTGGTGGAAATTCGCTGGTGCCGAGATCCTTTTTTCCCAGTAGCTTGTAAACGGGCCCCGCGTAGGCGGCACCCAAAAACATACCTTTGGCATCAACCCAGCCACCCTCTACCTCGAATGAACCGCTGCTGATGAAAACTGGACGTGGTGCGCAAAGTGCGATCAGTTCATGAGCATCGACGGGCAAATCGTTGGCAGTGAGCGGTCCGGCGTATTTCAGAAAGTAACCTGCCATCCAGTGATACTCGGAAGTCGAAGCGATGTTTTCGACCTGCTCTCCAAAATTGCGACGAAGGATTTTTGCTCCCCCGGCGCCGGATGAACCAACAAAAGCAATTGCCAATCGCTGCTCGTAGGCCATGGCAAGCAGTGCCGCTTTTCCGTAGCGGGACAAGCCTTCGATGCCAACTTGTTTGGCATCGACGCGCGGGTCGGTTTCAAAATAGTCCAGCGCCCGGCTGGCGCCCCAAGCCCACGCGCGGAGAGCACCCCAGTCATCAAGCTGGCGAGGTTGTCCTTTGTTGACCAAACCGATGATGCCTTCCGTTAAGCCCGCGCCAGTGTCAGCTTGAATGCTCGTTGGAATTAGGACAGCGTAACCCCAACCCTTGGCGAGAACCTGTTGCTGCCAAGTTGGGCCGGTGCCTTCGAATGCGGCCCACTGTTCTTCCGTGAAACGTTTTTTGATGGCGGCGAGAGCTTCGGGGCTGAGGCCGAACTCCATCATGATCGGAACCGGGCCCGCCGCATCGGCAGGAACGGAGAGGGTAAGTTGGATGTCGACGGTGATAAGCGGGCATGAAGAATTGTCGACGTGGCCGATGAGTTGCTTTGTGAGCACTGTAACACCACCGATTTGTTCCCTGGCGGTGCTTTTTATTTCCCAATTCACTTTGGGCGTGTTTGGAGGTACGCGGCCAAAGATGTTGTCGTCGAACCGTTCGATAATTTCCTGGCGACGCTGTTGCCACCAAACCTTGGCGGTAGTCACTTTCATGCCGTTATCGAGCGTGAGCGGATCTGGAAGATTACGCAGAGGAGAAACTCTTGATTCATCAAAGTTGGCGGCGTTGGGCGATTTAGGATCCCCATCTGGGCCGCGACGCAGCCAAGGAATGTTAAGAAGGGCAAGCGTGCGTTGATGATCTTGTTCGGCCGTCAGGTGAGCAACAGCTGGCTGGGCGCTTACATCCTGTGAAGTTTGGCCTACGATTGAAGATCGGAGCGAGAAACCGACCACCAAGACAATCGCTGAAAACAATGGCCAGACGGGTGTTCGCAAGGTTTGCATAAATTGAGCGGATCAGTTCGCCACAAGCGCGTACCTGATGCCGAGTTGATCGAACATGAAGCTGAAGAAGTCAGCATCTTGTTCGATTTCCTCGTTGAGGGCCGTACCCATGCCGTGGCCTGCACTGGATGTGGTGCGCAGCAGGATGGGGTGATCAGAACTGTTGGCGGCCTGCAAACGTGCGATCATTTTGCGTGACTGCATGGGGTTTACACGGTGATCGTTTTCTCCCGTAAACATAAGAATTGCCGGATAAGCGGTGTCATCTTTCACATGATGATACGGGGAGTAGGCGTAGAGCGCCTTGAACTGATCGGGATCTTTGACCGTGCCGAACTCGGTAACGTTGAACGCGCCGTTGGGATCAAGTTCGACGCGCAGCATGTCATAAATTCCCACGAAGGAAACAACGGCGCGGAACAGCGCAGGTTGCTCAGTGAAGGCTGCCCCCATCAGCAGGCCCCCATTACTGCCGCCCATGATGGCTAGATGCGCAGGCGAGGTATATTTCTGTTTGATCAAGTATTGCGCCGACGCGAGGAAATCGTCGAAAACGTTTTGCTTGTGGGTGAGTGCCCCGGCCATATGCCACTGTTCGCCATACTCAGCCCCACCACGAAGATTTGCATAAACGAACACGCCTCCCTGATCCAGCCAAACGCGGACGAATGGGCCAGCAAAAAAAGGTTTCTCGCTGATGCCGTAGCCACCGTAACCGTACAAGATCGTAGGATTGATGCCGTCGAGCTTGATCCCTTTGCGGCGAAGGATATTCAAAGGCACGCGTGTGCCATCTTTGGAGAGGGCGAAATCGCGAACGACTTCCGCGTCGTCGAACTTCGAGGCAGAGGTTTGATACAAAGCGGTGCGGTCGGCTTTTCCCGTGGCCGGATCAAAGCGATACCAGGCAGCCGGTTCGAGGTAGGTGGCCATGGAAAATAGGACGCTTCCGCCGCCGATGGATAGCACCTGATCGACAGCCGAGATTGCTGGCAAGGACGGAGCGGGAAGAGGCTTGCCCAGATCGTCGAACATCCGCACGCGCGATGGGCCGCCGATAATGTCAACCACGTAGAGATGACCGGGTGTAGGGACAAAGTTCTCGATCGAAGCGCGGTTGGCCTCATCGGGGCCAGAACCGGAAGACTGCGGAACTATGATTTTGGCTTGGGTGAGATCGAATTGCGCCGGAGGCAAACGCAGGATCTGACCACGCGGTGCGTCTTTTCGCGTAAGCAGATAGAGAGATGCATCAGGGCCGAACTTCACCAAGACCACGCCGTCCTCGAAATGGGTCACTTGCGTCCATTTGCCGGAACTATCCATGATGTAGTGCGCGTATTGCCCGCCGTCTCCGTTGGCCACCGAGGCAAGCAGCCAGCGGCCATCCTCGCTGGTTGCGAGCAGAATTTCCGCGATGCGAGGAAAGTCCTTGCCGATGACGTAGGTGTCTAGTTTTGGATCGGAGCCGAGTTTGTGAAAGTAGACCTGCTGATAGAAATTGGCGTCGTCGGCAGGACGCTCGCTACCCTGTGGATAACGCGTGTAGTAGAAACCGGAGTTGTCGGGTTTCCAGGCAATACTTCCGCCGGCCGTGGCAAAGTTTACGCGCGGAACTAGGTCGGATAATTCCTTACCGGTGGCAACCTCATAAACGTGCGCTGCACTATCTTCCGATCCGTTTTGGGATAGGGCGACAGCGACATATTTTCCGTCGGCTGAAGGCACATAGAAATCCACCGCGAGTGAGCCCTTTTCGTCTGAAGAATTGGGATCGAAGATAGTTTTCGCGCGGGCAGGATCATCCGCGGAGCGCATCACGACGAGCGTTGGCTGCTGTTGTGGAGGGTGGTATCTGCTGGCGAATAGCATTCCTTCGCGGAACCGTAGGTTGTAATAGGAATCAGAACCAGCGGAAATCAACTCTTCGAAACGATGCTTGATGGCGGGGCGCGAGGTCAGATGGTCAAAATATGCGCGAGTACGGGCATTCTCTGCAGCGCTCCACTGCTTGACTGCCGGATCATCCCAGTTTTCTAGCCAACGGTAATCATCGGTGACTTTTGTGTCGAAATATTCGTCAGTGACGGGCTGCTTCGGGGTAGAAGGCGGTGCGGGAATCGCTTGCGCAAGGATGCGAGCCGACATGGCGAGGGAGAGGAATAGACTGGCAATGGAAATGCGGACAATACGCTTCATAGGAGTAGGCTCCTGCGGACACATGACGAGCAGCAGGCATGGTAACGCAGAGCCATGTCGGGCGTACAGGGCAGGCCACTGTTTGGCCGTGTTGCTGCAAGGGTGAAGCGTAGAGGTATCTGCTATCGAGAAAGGGAGAGAGTTTAGGCTGGCCGAAATCAGCAATAATTACAGTTTTGAGGCTAGAGACGGGCGCGAAGAAGCAGATTTCAAGCTGCTGGTAGGAAGGTTACGGCGCTCAATCTGGTGAGGACAGCGCTCATCTCGGTCCCCGTTGCACCCCGTTCCTTCAACAAGACTCTTGTGATGATCTTGGCAACTTCCTAATCCTGGTGTGTTGTCCCCGTAAATAGGTTCACATAGCCGCCGATCGAATCCGCCGTGGCGATCCAGGCGAACGGCTGCGTATGGCAGTTGGGACTCCGGGTTGCCGGGCATCGGCCCGATTGGGAGTCAGACTACCGGCCCCGCCCAAACTTCTTAGGCGGGGCCAGGCGAGGGAGTTTAGCGACGATCTTCAATGGGTTCCAGGCGTTCGGCGTCACTGTGGATATTGGGGAATGCTTTGTGCCCATTGTAGAGTGTCAGCGCTGAGACGATCGTGTGAAGAGTGCGGCCACCGTTGGCGATCACAAACATCAAAGTGATTTGGTTCCCAGAATCCATGCCTAAAGGAGGAGGGAAGTTGATGGTGGCCTTTCCCGTGCAATCAGGATAAACCTCATAAGTACCCTTTTCTCCAGTCGAGAAGCCCGTTGTGGGATCTATATCCTTGGGGTCAGGTGGCGGTGTCTGCTGCGCGGGCGTCTGGCCATTTCCCATGACAAAATCGGCTTGAGAGAGCGTGCCATCGCCCCGGAAGTGAGTAATCGCAACGCCGTCCCGGTAGGCCATGATACTTGTGGTTGGGGTCGGTGGATTTGTACTGGTGTTGGGGACGAAAATCTCACCAGAGATGCGGAAGGCATAGGCACCGTGTAGGGTTGCGTTTGTGCAGCCATCGTTGTACGCGTCCTGGGCCGTTGTTGTACCGCAATAAGCAAACAGCCCGATTGCGGCGATCAGTATTCCCTTGAAAATTTTGGTTTTCATGCGTTCCTCCTCGGTGTCTTGATGTTGTGTTAACCTACACCCATTGGAAAGCACACATCCCTAGAGACGTATGCATGCAGGCTGATTCACGCGCGCCGGCCAGATCTGTTACGGGCTGCGAATCGCCTTCAATAATGGAAGCGTGAAATCAACCGCAAAACTGTAACGGTCGTCAGAACAAAACAGGCCAAATGGGGCGGATTCAACTGGTGGGTCCTAGGAGCCAGCTCCAAGCAACCTAGAGGTTAACAATGACCTTGCCGGCCAGCCACGAGGTAACGAGCTTGCTTAAG
>DATFZN010000023.1:0-13570 GCA_035314425.1 Candidatus Acidiferrum sp.
ATGACGCAGGTAAAGGCCTTTTTGAAGCGGTCCGATCCGGCAATCAGGAAACAATGGTGTCGATCTTTGGCCCCGGCTCCAAGGATCTTATCTCTACCGGGAATGCGGCCGAGGACAAAGCTTCGCTGGACGGATTTGTGCGTGCATATCAGGTGATGAACCGCTGGCGGAAACTGGGCGATGGCACCGAGTTGCTACTGGTCGGCGCGGACAATCAGGCATTCCCAATCCCGCTGAAGAGCGCCGCCGGTCAGTGGTATTTCGACGCGGCTGCCGGGAAAGAAGAGATAGCGGCACGCCGCATCGGCCGCAGCGAGATTGTGGCCATGGATGCGTGCGGAGCATTGGCGGAAGCCCAGGCGCAGTACTTCGCTCAAAGGCACGGCGGCGTGAAACAGTACGCGCAGAAATTCATTAGCGATGCCGGCCAGCAGAACGGCCTGTACTGGGAGTCTCCACCGGGCTCTCCTCGCAGCCCACTTGGACCGCTCGTCGCATTCGCAACTGAAGAGGGACTTACCATCAAGCCTGACTCGGCTCAGCCGTTCTATGGTTATTATTTCCGGCGGCTTGAAAGCCAGGGCCCAGCTGCCAAAGAAGGTGCAAAGCCTTATGTCGTCAACGGAAAGATGACCAACGGATTCGCCTATGTTGCCTATCCCGCGAAGTATGGCGACACCGGGATTAAGACGTTCATCGTCAATCAGAACGGCGTAGTCTACGAGAAAAATCTAGGCAAAGAAACTGGCAGTGTTGCAAAGTCGATGACCGAGTTCAATCCCGACAGCAGCTGGACCGCATTGCAATAAAAGTCAAAGGGAGGATAGGCATTGCGAAACAAAACTTTCGTTTCGGCATGCTCTGGAATCGTCGCGCTTTCGTTGGCAGCTGTAGTCGCTCCGGCACTACGATCTCAGGGACCGGAAATGCAGGAGCGTCTGGCCGCTCTCAAACAAATGCTCGCGTTCAACAAACAGGTCATCGCGCAATACACCTGGATGGAACAGCAAATCATCAGCGTCAAGGGCGAGCAGAAGAAAGAAGAATTATATAACGTTCAGATCGGTCCCGACGGCCAACCTCAGAAAACTCCTATCGATCCCAGTTCGGTTTCGGACGACGAACGTAAACGCCGTGGATTGCGCGGCCGCATCATCGCAAGGAAAACAGAGGAATACGAGGAATACGGGAATTCAATTAAGACTCTGGTCGCCCAGTACATTCCTCCGGACAAAGAGGTTTTGCAACAGTGCTATCAGAAGGGCAACGTGACATTCGGGCCCATGGCAGGCGAGCCCGGTAATTATCGCGTCGTCATCTCAAATTACCTGAAGCCAGGCGACAGCGTGACCTTGGTTGTGGACAAGGCCCAAATCTCCCCCGTCAGTTTGAGTATTTCCACTTATCTCAGCGATCAAGGGGATGGAGTGAACGTGAATGTTCAGTTTGCTCGCATACCGAATGGTGGCCCGTTCCACGTCACTACGAAGTCCTAGACACCAATTACCAGCACATGTAAACCTATGAATTCAAAAACTCGCGATCTGCTAGCAAGGAGCTGGAAGTCGGAGGCCAGCCTCTCCTTGTTCTTGTTCCTTCTCATCTTAGTGGGATTCGTGCTTCCTTCGTTAGGCTTCGAGAAACATAATGTAACCCTTTACTCAGACATTGCATTTACCGTTATGTTGGTCGTTGGTTCTGCGATCGCCCAGGGAGACAGAAGGGTGTTTGTGTTGACATCACTTGTGTCTATCGTGACGATCGCGGTGCGTTGGGCGACGTGGTGGTGGCCAACAAACACGCTCATACTCTGGCGCGTCTCGACGGGGCTGGCGGCTATTCTTCTAATTACAGCTGTTTTGCTTTGGCAGGTGTTTCGCTCGGGGCCGGTCACCGTGATGCGCGTGCAGGGAGCGCTTGCAGCATATCTTTGCCTTGGTTTTGGCTGGGCACATGCCTATCACATCGTGGCATTACTGGATCCCGGTGCTTTCATCGCTGCAGGGAGCGACGTTTCAGTAATCAGCACTTGGGTCAACTATAGTTTTGGGATGTTAACGACAGTCGGATACTCGGGAATCATTCCGGTGCACCCAATCGCGCATACTCTTGGCTCGGGAGAGGCAGTGACGGGGCAATTGTATTTGGCGGTATTAGTGGCCCGTTTGGTTTCGATGCAAGTGAGCGCTGCCGGCAACGATGCCTATAAAACTTCGACTCCGAGCTCTTCAGAATGATCGACGACATCTGCAAGTAATTCCCATTGCACCATTATTGTGCAAAATAGGGCAGTTTCGCTCCCTCCTACCACCTAACCCCCCTTTTCGTTGACACCCCTAGCAGCGAGCCGTAGACTGTATTTTCAATTTGCAAGCCGGGGAAGTGGGGAAGTGCCGTGAAAATCGGCCGCGGTCCCGCCACTGTGATCGGCTACAGCGCCGTCAGCCAGGCTACCCTCCCGGGCCGCAGAGGCTGCTTGTCCTTCGCGAGAAGGGACACGGACAAAATTAGCCCCGATTCTCGCGGGGCTTTTTTTATTTTGTTTTCTGACACATCTCTCATCAGGGAAGATTCGTGCTTAACGGGAAGAATCCACAGAAGCAGCGCGGCACGATCATCACGATCGCTTTTCTTGTGCTATGCGCGACGGACCTCAGGGCGCAAACGGTTTCTCCCGCGGCTCCCATGGTCCCGGCCACCCGAATGGTAATCGACGAGGCTGGCCGGTCCGTGCGTGTTCCGGTCCCGGCCACTCGCATTATTTCCTTGGCGCCGAGCCTCACGGAGACAATTTACGCGCTAAACCTGCAAGATCATTTGGTCGGTGATACGGATTTCTGCAATTACCCTCCGGACGCGCAGAAAAAGCCGAAAGTTGGCGGCGGGATCAACCCGAATCTGGAGGAGATCGTCGCGCTCCACCCCGATCTAGTGTTGGTGACCAACAGTTTTAATCGACTGGACACCGTACGAGCCCTGGACTCGCTCGGAATTCCCAGCTATGACGTCGATCCTCACACGGTCGATGAAATCATCATCTCCACTGAAAAACTGGCTGACGTTCTCGGCGCTGCTGAAGCTGGGAAAAGCCTGGCGGGTTCCTTGCAAAACAGACTCGAGGTATTGAAAACAAAATTAGAATCTGTTCCGCCGACGCGCGTGCTATTCGTTGTCTGGACAGAGCCCCTGATGTCTGTTGGTAAGGGTACTTTTGTTGCGGATGCACTTCGCAAAGCTGGCGCAAAGTCCATCGTGGATTCTTCCAAAGATTGGCCACAAATGAATCTCGAAGAAGTCGTCCATCTCCAACCGGATTTCCTTATTTTTCCGGAGACACATTCCGATGCTGGTGCGCATGATTTCGATGCACTGGCCCTTAAGCCTGGTTGGCGCTTGTTGGATGCCGTTCACAATCGCAAGTATGCGGTAGTCAGCGACGCCGTGATTCGTCCCGCCCCACGAATCGTTTCGGTCATCGAAGATCTGGCTCATCAATTGCATCCCGCGGCGTTTCAGGAAAATCCGGCAGGTGAGCGAGACAAGGTTCTGCAAAATCACCCAAACAAGACTCACACACAAATGGCAACTGCTAAGGATGCTGCAAAGACGGAGGCCCAATGCGTCCGTTGACACTCCAGCGGGTTGTGCTTCGCTGCGCTATTCTCGCCGCGATTCTCTTCTTTGTAGTTGTAGTAGCCCTGAAAATGGGCGCGGTGCAGGTCTCTCTTTACGGACTTGCGAGAGATTTGCTCAGTGTTTTGTTCGGGCACACCCAGGCGATCTCTTCCGACTACGGCATGATCGTTATGGATATCCGCTTGCCCAGAATCCTTCTGGGGCTTGTGGTAGGCGCTTCGCTTGCCGTTGCCGGTACCAGCTTCCAAGCACTTCTCCGTAACCCACTCGCCGATCCTTATGTCCTGGGAATCTCTTCCGGCGCTGCCGTAGGCTCCATCCTTGCCCTTATCATTGAGAGCAGCTTGTCTTTTTCTCCGGAGGTTGCCGGACTCATCACTCCATTGGGCGCTTTCCTCGGAGCGGCCATAACCATCGCCGCCGTCTATTTTTTGGGACGTCGCGAAGGTCAGATTGATAGCGGCACATTGCTGCTGGGTGGCATCATCACAGCTTCCTTCCTCTCCGCGGTGATCATGTTTCTTCTTTCGAGCCTTGCGGGAGGCAATCTGCGCGGCGCCACCTATTGGCTGATGGGAGATCTTTCCACGCCGCAACCCAAAAGTTTGCTCTATCTGTTAGGCGTGGGATTTGTCATTGCCTTCGGCGCGATTTACACGACCGCTTCCGATCTCAATCTTTTGCTCGCTGGCGAAAAAGAAGCGATGCACCTGGGAGTTGACGTGCGGCGCGTTCGGGTCGTCGTCTACCTTGCCGCTTCTGTGCTCACAGGATTGGCGGTTTCCGTCAGCGGCGCGATTGGATACGTTGGTCTGCTTGTTCCGCACGTGATGCGGCTGATCTTTGGCTCCGATCACCGCATGCTCTTGCCAGCCGCCGCACTCGGCGGAGCGATCGGGATCGTCGTTGCTGACACTTTGGCGCGCACCATTACTTCGCCCACAGATCTTCCCGTGGGCGCCGTAACCGCATTAGTTGGCGCGCCCGTTTTTATTTATTTGCTTCGTCGGAGGCTCGCATGAGCACACAACGTCATCCTCCCCTGGCACATGCCGCAGCGGATTCGGGGCAGCAACGCTCCAACTACGACATCCGTCTTAGCGTGGAACAAGTCAGCTACGCCTACAGTGCCAATCCCTCGCAAGCTCCACTGTTTACACTCGAAGCGCTCAGCTTTCAAGCCAGGCCTGGTGAAATCGTTGCAATTCTTGGCCCGAACGCCTGCGGCAAATCCACCCTGCTGAAATTGATTTCTGGCGCGCTCGAGCCCCTCTCGGGCCGCATTTTTCTGAATGGCTTCGCCACCAATTCACTCTCGACTAAAACCCGCGCGCAAAGAATTGCGCTGGTCCAGCAGGAGAGCCCACTGCTTTTTCCCTCGCGCGCGTGGCAGTTTGTTTTGCAAGGGCGCCACGCGTATGGCCGCACGCTTCGTTTTGAAACCGATGACGATGTCGCCATTGCGAATAATGCCCTCGCTCAAGTCAATGCTTCGCATCTGAGCGACCGGTGGATGGATAAAATTTCCGGCGGCGAGAAACAGCGCATCGTGCTTGCTCGCGCGCTCGCCCAGCAGCCACTGCTTCTTTTGCTCGACGAGCCGACATTGCATCTCGACATCGGCGCGCAAGTGGACCTGCTGGTTAATTTGCGCAGACTAGCTGCCGAGAATCGCTACACAGTTGTAGTAGTAACGCACGAGCTGAATCTTGCCGGCGAATTTGCTGATCAGGTCGTGCTGCTGCAAAAAGGGAGGTGTCTGCGTGTTGGTCGGCCGGCAATCGTTTACCAAAAGGACTTACTCGAACAAGTTTTTCAAGCGCCGCTTTCCGTGGAGTTGACCGCTTCCGGCCGGCCACGCGTCACACTTTTGTCCAACAATTAGCACGCTTTCTTGTCCACCTCAACCCGGTCGTGCCCGCGGGCGCAGCCGATTTTGGTAACTCACAGCGGGCCATCGCCCCCAAACATTCACCGCAGACCTCGTGTTCGGGAAGACGGTGCAAATCCGTCGCCGCCGCGCGACTGTAAAGCGGGCATTCGCTCGTCAGCCACTGTAGCTACAACGCCACTACGGGAAGGCCCGAGCTCCTTGAGTTTCCTGTTGACCTCGTTGCAAACCTCGCTTCCGAGACGACACAACTCATCACCGCTAAGCCAGGAGACCGGCGAAGTCTGCAGCCCGTGCATTTTCGCACCGGACAACCTTTATACTCCCGCGCGTGAGGGAGGAGAGGAACCATGACCACGATACGCTCTCTAATTCCATCTGCTGTCATTGTCCTGTTTTGTGTTTTTGTCTTGCCCACAGTTTCGCAATCCCAATCGCAATCGAGTGACGCGCATCTTTCGGGAACCCTTACGGATAGTTCCGGCGCAAGTCTTAGCGGAGTTCGTATCACCGCCCAACGCGCAAATTCAGGCAGCTCCGTTCCTTTTTCCACCACCTCTTCCTCCGACGGCTCCTATACGCTTTCTGTTCCCGGCGGAGTGTATCGCGTTCAATTTGCGATGCAGCCTTTTGCATCACGTGATCTTACCGTGGATCTCAGCCAGGGGATGAGCCAGACACTCAATCTGCGCATGGAGTTGCAATCGCTTTCAGACAAAGTGCTGGTCACGGCTCAGAGCCAGCCGATCCCCGACGGACAATCGACTGCGCCCAATTCCATCACCGGGCGCGAGGAGATTGAACAACGCCAATCTGTGTTCTTGCCGGAGCTTCTGACTTTTGCTCCAGGAGTAACCTTTGCGAGGAACGGCACAAATGGCGGCAATGCCTCTCTGTTCCTCGATGGGGGAAATTCCGGCTTCACAAAAGTCCTTGTGGACGGCACTGCCATCAACCCGGCAGGGGGGGCGGTAGATTTTTCAGTGCTCACCACCGACAACATTGAAAAAGTGGAAATCGTGCGTGGTGCGGAAAGTGCCATCTATGGTACTGACGCGCTTTCTGGCGTTGTTCAGCTTTTCACCCAGCGCGGCAGCACAGCGATTCCAGCGTTCAGCATTTTTTCCGAAGGGGGTGGTTACTCGACTGGCCGCGGGGGCGTGCAAGCCAGCGGTCTGCTTGGGCGTTTCGATTACTCCGGCAGCGCTTCCCTTTACCAAACCGCCGGCCAATATCCCAACAGCGATTACATCAATCGCGCGTACACGGGAAATTTTGGCTACGCCTTCAGCGATTCCGATCAGTTGCGTCTCTCGATCCGCGACAATTCCGGAAGTGCGGGCATCCCCGGCGAAATCGGGTTTGAGCCGCCAAGTCTTTATCAACGTTATAACCAGGATGTGTTTAGCGCCAACTTACGATGGGATTTTGCCACGGGCACGCATTGGCAGAACCAGCTCATGGGCGCGGAATCCTACACCACGCAGCACAGTTTTAATCCTCAGCGAAGCTACTATGCGACTGATCCGAATGCCTACTGCCCACAAAGCAGCCCCACCGCCGTCGCAACCCCGGAGTTCTGCGATTACGTTTATGACGACACGTACCAGTACAATCGTGCGAGTTTCAATGCGCAGACTACCTACACCTTACGGGATCTTCGGGCCACCGCCGGTTACCAGTACGAAGTGGAAAATGGCTCGCTCTCTTATCTTGAGCAGCCGCATGTGCGACGAAACAATCAGGGTGGATATCTTGACTTCCGCTACCTGCCTCTCCCAAAGCTCTCGTTGGACTTCGGAGTACGAGCAGAGGCCAACGCCAATTTTGGTACTCGCGTCGTTCCGCGCGTTGGCGTCTCGTATGTTCTCCACACCAACCAGGGATTGTTTGGCGATACCCGCTTGCAAGCTTTCTACGGAGAGGGAATTAAGGAACCGCGATTTGACCAAACCTATGGCACCGATCCTTGTGATCCGGGGAATCCAAACTTGAAGCCGGAATCCAGCAAGAACTGGAGCGGTGGCTTCGATCAGAAACTTGCGAGCAATCGAATCAAGCTGTCCGCGAACTATTTTTACTATCGCTTTTACAATGTCATCAGCTTCGGGGAGGCCCCTTCCACTCCGGCGTGCCCGTATCTCTACACCTATTTCAATACCGACCTGGCCTTTTCTCGAGGCACGAATGTTTCTGCCGAAGCTCGAGCCACAAACTGGCTGCTGATCTCAGGAAACTACATGTACGACGACACCCACGTCCTCAAGTCTCCTAACGCCTCTGATCCTGCTGAAATTCCCGGCAATCGCCTCCTGCGCCGTCCGCTCAATTCGGGTTCTATCACCTTCACTGCCGTGTACAAAAGATTCAACGCGGTGTTTGCAGGATATTTTGCCGGTGCCCGCACCGACAGCGATTTCCTCGGACTGGGCTATACGCGCAATCCCGGATATGCCCGCTTCGATTTCTCCACGACCTACAATTTCTATCGCGGACTGAATGTCTACGCGCGCCTGACCAACCTCTTCGACAAGCAATATCAGGAGGTTTTAGGCTATCCCGCATTGGGTCGCGCGGCGATCATTGGACTCCGTTACCAAAGCGTGGGTCGCAATTGACTCAATGCGGTTGCAGGAAGCCGGCTCCTGCTTTTACCGCCTCCGGCAATCGCAAACCCGGCAGCCGCACGGTAAACTCCCGCCACCGCTTGGTGTTACCAGTGCCTCTGCTATACTTTTCTCTTAAAAACCATGACCAAATTCGCCACTGAGTCCGCGTTATCTCCCGAACTCCTCGCCAAGTACCAGGTGGTGATCGGGCTGGAAGTTCATGCACAACTTCTGACCAACACAAAAATCTTTTGCAGCTGCTCGACACGATTTGGGGATCGGCCGAACTCCAATGTCTGCCCGATCTGCCTCGGTCTGCCCGGTACTCTTCCGGTACTAAACAAACGCGCGGTCGAAATGGGCATGCGCGCTGCCTTGGCGCTAAATTGCACTGTGCACGAGTATTCCCGTTTCGCGCGCAAAAACTATTTTTATCCCGATCTGCCAAAGGGCTACCAAATTTCGCAATACGAATTGCCGCTGGCCACTGCTGGCTGGATTGAGATTGAGCAGAGCAGCGGCACCAAGCGAATCGGCATCACCCGCTTACATCTGGAAGAAGATGCGGGCAAGTCATTGCACGACGGCTTCCCGCATTCCGACGAGAAAACATATGTCGATTACAACCGGTGCGGTACGCCACTAAGCGAAATCGTTTCCGAGCCAGATATGCGTTCGTCCGAGGAAGCCTACAATTACCTCACCACTCTTCGACAGATTCTTCTCTACGCCGGAGTCAGCGATTGCAATATGGAGGAAGGCTCGCTGCGCTGTGACGCGAATGTCAGCATTCGTCTCCGTGCCGCAAAGGAGTTCGGCACCAAGGTCGAAGTGAAAAACCTAAATTCATTTCGCTATCTAGCCAAAGCCCTCGAATTCGAAATTGAGCGACATGTCGCCATCGTAGAATCCGGCGGACGCATTTCTCAGGAAACGCGGTTGTGGAATCAGTCGGCCGGACGCACGGAACCGATGCGCTCAAAAGAAAAGGCGCATGATTACCGCTATTTCCCCGAACCCGATCTTCTCCCGATACATGTGAGCGCGGCGTGGCGCAACGAGGTCCAAGATTCGCTCCCCGAACTACCCGCCGCGAAGCGCGCGCGATTTGTCGCGGCCTTTGGAATTACACCGTATGATGCAGAAGTCTTGACCGACACGCAGGAATTGGCTCACTATTTCGAATCCGTCGTACGGGCCGGAGCTCCCGGAAAAGCGGCTGCGAACTGGATGCAGACGGAACTCCTCCGCCGGTTAAACGACTCTGGAAAGGAAATTGTTGCCAGTCCGGTTTCGCCGAAGTTGCTGGCGGAACTGGTTACATTGGTTGAAACAAAAACAATCACCGGAACGATTGGCAAGAAAGTATTCGCGGAAATGTTTGTTACTGGCCACTCCCCCGCGGAAATCGTTGCTGTCCAAGGCCTGGGCGCAGGAATCAGCGACGCTATCGTCGAGCAAGCCGCGCGCGAAGTTATCGCGAAGAATCCCGAAAACGTTGCCAAGTTCAAATCCGGCAACGAAGGAGTCTTCAACTTTTTCCTTGGCCAGGTGATGAAAGCCACCAAAGGCCAGGCCAATGCGCAAGCCATTGCCACCATTCTTCGCAAACTTTTGCTGTAATATCCTGTAGAAGCGGTTTGCAGACCGGCGAGCAATCCGCTCCTACCGAGGCCCTCACATGCTCAAAGTTGGCGACAAAGCTCCAGAGTTCACCCTCACCTCTGAGGAAGGCAAGCAAGTGTCCTTAAGCGATTGCAAAGGCAAGCGGGTTCTTCTCTACTTCTATCCGAAAGCCAGCACGCCCGGCTGCACCATCGAAGCCTGCGAATTTCGCGACTTAAAGCCGAAGTTCGATGAGCAGGACGCGGTTATTCTTGGCGTGAGTGCCGACTCCGAAAACACGCTCAAAAAGTTCAAAGTCAAGCAAAAGTTGAATTTCTCTCTACTGGGCGATCCAACCCACAAGATGATCGCGTCGTATGGAGTGTGGCGCATGAAGAAATTCATGGGCCGCTCGTTCAAAGGCATTGTGCGCAGTACGTTTCTGATTGGTCCAACAGGCCATATCGAAGAAATCTGGGACGAAGTGAAGGCCAAGGGCCACGCCAAGCAAACACTGGCCAGACTGTCGGGTTAGCTCGAGAGTACAGACCGTATAAAATTCCCCAAAGGTAAAAAACGGAATCGCTCGGCGACGGGAACTGGATTTTTGCTTACCCGAAGGTGTGAGAACGGCGAGGTGTCGTTATACGTCGAGGTGCATTTCATCGCCCATCGGCTCGATCAGCATATTGTCGATCAATCGGGTGCGTCCAAAAAATACTGCCAGCACCACATAGCTCCGGCGCGCGATTCGCACTACCGGTTCAAATGTTTCCGCATCCACAATTTCCGCGTAATCCAGCCGCGCCCGCGGTTCACTGGCGATTAGCTCGATCACCGTGCGCTGCAGCTCCAGCGAATCCCGCATTCCAGAATTCACTTCTCGTTCCGCTCGGCGCAATGCCCGGTACAAGATGGTCGATGCCTTTCGGTCTTCCTCCCCCAGATAGGTGTTGCGCGAACTCATCGCAAGTCCATCGGGTTCCCGTACGATCGGACAAACGACTATCTCCGTATTCAAATTCAAATCGCGCACCATCTGCTGCACAATCCGTACTTGCTGCGCATCCTTTCGCCCAAAGTACGCAAAGTGCGGCTGGACAATTTCGAGCAACTTCAACACCACGGTTGAAACTCCACGAAAATGACCTGGGCGGGTTTTTCCTTCCAGCCGTTCGCTCAATCCATTCACCTGCACGTAGGTAGAAAATCCCGGCGGGTACATTTCAGCTGCGTCCGGAAGAAATAATCCGTCTGTTTTTTCCGCAGTCAATTGTTCGACATCCGCTTCGAGCGGCCGTGGATATTTCGACAAATCTTCATTCGGCCCAAATTGCTTGGGATTCAGAAAAATCGAGGCGTACACCGGCGAGCAGTCATTTCGAGCCCGTTTCAGCAACTCCATGTGCCCGGCGTGGAGTGCGCCCATCGTGGGCACAAATCCGATCAGGCGTTTTTCGAGCCGCGCCTGCTGCGCTATTTCCTTCATCCACGCAATCGTTCGGATGATCTCCATCGAATGTATTGCTGAAGGCTGAGCCCGCATCCTATGCCACCGCGCTTTTCTCTCGATAATATGTGATTAGATCGGTGCCCACACCTGTTGCGCCCAATTGGCGCAACATCGTGACCACCTGTCCGCGGTGGTAGGTTCCATGATTTACCAAGTGCTGAATCAT
Source organism: Candidatus Acidiferrum sp. (assembly GCA_035314425.1). GTDB lineage: Bacteria > Acidobacteriota > Terriglobia > Acidiferrales > UBA7541 > Acidiferrum. The sequence goes on from DATFZN010000023.1 coordinate 11,421, forward strand.
CTGCCAGCGCGGATTTTTCCCTGGCCCGAAACGAAATGTTTGGTATGCAACTTCTTCGTCGAGCTCGGCCTTGGTCAGCCCTTCCATGTATTCTTGAAAACTAGTTTCAATTTGCATCCACCGGGCGCGCAGTGCGTTGATATCGGCAAAATCCTTCGCCGCCGGGATCGCGTCAGGGGAGCTGCCCTGTAGGCGTTCGAGCCACACCCATTCCACCCCCATGATATGCGCCAGCGTGTCCCGCACGGAACTGTAACTCGATCCCAGTTCGCGCGTGAACTGCTCCGGACTGAGTGCTTCAACCGCGGCCAGCACGCGATGATTTGCCCAAGTATTAAAGTCGGTTAGTGCGACGAGTTCTTCCGGTTTCATGGCCTACTCCAAAAAGAAAGGTGCGGCCTAGCCACACCCTCTTCCCTACCCAATCTTTTTCCGAAATTACCGCCCGATCGAAATTGCTTTCCGCGGCTTCATCACGCTTGGCCCATGGTAAGATTCCGCATCGGAAGGGAACAAGCCACCCCGCACGTCCTCAGAATATTCCTGAACCGCCTTTGAAATCACCTCGGCAAGATTTGCGTAACGGCGCACGAATTTTGGCGGTTCCTGAAACGTCAGTCCCAGCAAATCATGGAGCACCAGGATCTGCCCGTCGCACTCCGGCCCAGCGCCAATTCCAATTGTCGGGATGCGCACCGTGCGGGTAATCTCCGCCGCCAATTCCCGCGGAATCCCTTCCAGTACGATGGCAAACGCGCCCGCTGCTTCCACCGATCGGGCATCGCGCAACAACTGATCGGCTGCACCGGGCGTCTTTCCTTGCACCCGGTAGCCACCCAGAGCGTTTACCGACTGGGGTGTTAGGCCTACATGACCCATAACTGGAATCTCGGCTTCGGTCATGCGGGCAATCAGCTCCAGTCGCCTCTCGCCGCCTTCAACTTTCACCGCTTCCGCGCCAGACTCCTTCACAAAACGCATGGCATTGCGCAGACTTTCGCCAATCTCGCCGTGATACGAGCCGTATGGCATATCAGCCACCAGGAGCGCCCGTTCGACGCCACGCCGAACGGCCTTCGTGTGGTGTAGCATCTCCTCCAGCGTCACAGGCAGGGTACTCTCATACCCCAACATGACCATACCGAGCGAGTCGCCTACCAGTATGACGTCCACACCAGCTTCATCGATCAGTCGGCCCATGGCATAGTCATAGGCCGTCAAGCAAATAATTTTCTTGTTGCTCGTGGAATGTGCAGCTAAGGTCTTCCGCTGCAATAGCTCAGGAACGGTTACTTTGCCCTTGCTTTCTCCAAGCAAGCCGCTCCCCCGAGGATGAACGCTCATGTCGGCCTCCGGTGCCGTTCCCTGACCTCGGGATACAGCCCATCTCCCAACCCCGCAACTATAACAAATACTGAGGGAAGTCACCACCCCTGCGCCTGGCAACGATCAAGGTAATGTCGTCATGCTGCTCGTGAGGACTGAATTGCCGGACTTCCTCGAGAATCGAGCGGAGCAATTCCTGGCAACACAATCCGCGATGTTTTTGTAACACCCGAATCAAGCCCTCTTCCCCAAACTCCTCTCTGTTCAGATTAAATGACTCAGTGACCCCATCGGTGTAAAGGACGAACATGTCTCCAGGAAGAATATAGCGCTCCTCGATCTCGCAATCCCAATCGTGAAAGGCTCCCAGAACTGTAGCTGTCGAGCCCAATCGTTCCAACGTGCCCTCGTTTCTGAGAAGTAGCGCCGAGAGGTGACCGCAATTTGCGTACCGCAAGCGACCCATACGATCGTCATATTCCGCAAAAAAAAGAGTTGCAAACGAACCATCAGGCGTGTTCTCAAGAAACAGATGATTCACCGAACGCAAAAATTGTTGTGGTTGATCAATGGCCATAGTGCATTGGCTTCGCACATTCGCCTGCAAATTAGCCATTAAAAGTGCTGCCGCGATTCCTTTTCCCGCGATGTCTCCAATCACCAACCCTAGTCGCTCTCCGCCGAGATCCAAAAAATCGTAGTAATCTCCTCCGACTTTTCGAGCCTGAATGCAAATGCCGGAGTATTCCAGGTTTTGCAACGGAGGCAACCTCTGCGGAAAAAGCTTTGCTTGCACTAGCGTTGCGATTTCCAGTTCCTGCGCG
>DATFZN010000024.1:0-4565 GCA_035314425.1 Candidatus Acidiferrum sp.
AGCGGCACCGCCCTAGAAGCTCTCCTTCCTGGCGAATTTACCCACGCTGCTTCTCGCGTCCACTACCGCATCTACGAGCAGGGGGGCAGGGCCTGGCTCAGTTTCGATCGCAACGCCGGCGAATCTCTTGAAGGCAAGCGTGAACTGCTGTACTTCATCGGCTCCGGCCAGCGCGGCCGTACCTACCTTTTTTCCGACGATAGCTACTTTTTCGAAGCTCCCGTCAACTGGTACGCACAAAGTAAAACCTGGGAGATGACACCCGCTTACAAATCTGCAGCACACATGCCGCTGAATCTGCCTGCTCTGATGTCCTGCCTTTACTGCCACACCAGCGGATTCCACGCTCCTACCCCCGGCACCGACAACAAATATCCTTCCCCACTTTTCACGCAAGCCGGAATTTCCTGTGACCGCTGCCACGGCCCTGCCGAGGCGCACCTCAGCGGCCTAAAAAATATTCTCAATCCGGATAAGCTTCCTCCCGCCCAGCGCGATTCCATCTGCATGCAATGCCACCTAGAAGGAAACGCCGCAATCGAGCAGTCCGGAAAGCATCTCTACCAGTTCAAGCCCGGCGACAATCTTTCCGACTACGTTCACTACCTGGTTCTCTCGACCGATCGCCAATCCAATCCCCGGGCCGTCAGCCAATTTGAAGCCCTGGCGCAGAGCGCCTGCAAACGCAAAGCCGGCGAAGCGCTGCATTGCACCACGTGCCATGATCCGCACCGCACTCCATCGGCCGCCGAGCGCGTGAATTATTACCGCGCGAAATGTATCGCGTGCCATACCGAAAAATTTGCCGCCAAGCATCACGCTAATAATCCCGATTGCACTTCCTGTCACATGCCGCGCCTCGTGAGCAGCGATGTAGCCCACACCCAGGCCACCGATCACCGGATCCTCCGCCATCCCGATGACGACGAACCGCCACCTTCCACTCCCCCGCCCGCCATTCCAGCCAGGCCGCAGCTTGTGCGCTTCCCCGCCGAGGCAGGTGCTCCCACTGATCGCGATCTAGTGTTAGGTTGGTTAGCTTTGGCGCAGGCTGGAAAAACGTTCGCCAATCTGCGGGAAGAGAGTCTTCTTCCGCAGGCCGCGAAGGAATATCCGCAGGACTCGGTGATTCTGAGCGCCTACGCGTATCGCGAACTCGTTCACCAGCACGAGGAGCACGCCAAGGAACTTTACGAATCGGCGCTGCAAATCGATCCGCTCAATATCGACGCCGCCGTCAACCTCGGCGTCATAGAAGCCCCATCCGGCTCTCCCAATCGCGCCCTAGCTCTCTGGCGAGACGCCTTCGCCCGTGCCCCTTGGCGCAGTTCGATTGGCATGAATCTTTCCCGGCTTACTTGCAGCTTAGGCAACTCCGAGGAAGCCAAGCTCGCCCTCCTGCGCGTCCTCGAATTCAATCCCGATCTCCCGGAGGCTCGTCAATTCCTGCACGCCGTCGAATCCCAGTCGGCCTCCTGCCCACTGCATTGATCGCCGGGTTCCGGTACTGCCCGAGATTTTCTGCGAACGAGTGACTCGACCGTCCGTCCTCACTTCTTCCTTTCCGCCAACAAACTCTCCACCTCCCGTAAATCATCCGACGCCACACGGTTGTTCGGATCGATCTCGAGCGCTCTCCGCAAATGCTCGCGCGCGGCCTGCAAATCGCCGACTGTACCAAGTGCCGCGCCCAAATTCGCTTCCGCCATCGAATCACGAGGATTTAACTTCACCGCCGCCTGGTACTCCACAATCGATTCTGGAAATTTTCCCATAGACGCCAGCGCATTCCCCAAATTGTAATGAGCCGAAAAATAATCCGGCTGTGCTGCAATCGACGCTTCTAACGGCCCAATCGCCTCCGGAGTTTTTCCTATAGCCAGCAAGGCCGCGCCCAAACCATTATTCGCAATCGCGTCATTCGGCCGCAATCGCACCGCCGCTTGATAATGTTCCAGCGCCTCGCCCAAATTGCCGCGCCCTTCGAGCATCGCGGCCAAGTTGTATTGCGCCCCAAAATCATTCGGGTCGCGCTCCACGTCGTGCCGCGAAATTGCTTCCTGAATCACCCGGCGTGCCCGTTCTTGTTCGATCGGCGTCCCGAGCGGCAATACCTGCAACCACAAATGGGCCATCTCATCGGTTGTGCGATTGCCGCCCTTGACGCGTTGCGGCGGGTGAAAGGGATTGGCTGTGTTGGCCTCGCTGTTGTCGTAGACATATTCCATGGACACTACCGTGCCCTTCGGCAAAAACACCGGCTCCTGGTAATAGAAGACGGCCTGCCAGTTCAAGTCCCATCGGGGAATAAAAATAAGTGTCTTCTTATTGCCGTCCGGCATCGCCGCCGTCGCCTTCAACTCTTTACCGAGATAATGCGCGTGGGGATAGATCGCCAGCAGATTCACATCGGTGGGAATCGTGAACGAATCGTTCACCGGGAAGTTCGCGACACCCGCCGGAATGTCTAGCGCTCTATCGTCCTGCAATTCGAGAAGAATCGGAAACTTCGTTGCGGGCTGGTCGGTGAAATACAACCCTATACTCGGCTCGATCACCTCCGGTTTTCCCGAGGGCTGTAGGTGCGTATTCAGCACGAAATCGTTTCCCGGCTCCAACCGCAGAGCCATTCCCGGCGGCTCTTCATGTGGCAGCGATCCCGGCTTCCAGAAGAATAGATGGCTGTCCGGATCGAACGATTCCGACTCAATGCGCAATTCCATCCCCGCAAAACCATCGCCAGGATTTTTTTCCTGGGCGCGCGAAGAGTTCAACCGGTCGACTAAGATATTCGCGTGATGCACCACCCTTTTTTCGCCCGGTCGAATCTCGATTGACTTCACCCACTTCGTTTTATCCACATCCGCCGGAAAAATAAAATTCCAGTAATTGTCCGAACCGGTGGCAGGAAGCGTGTACGGCTTCCGCGCCCTCAAAATCAGGTCGGGCTTCCCCAGTTGCCAGCCCGTAACAAACTTCGGCGCTGCCGGCAAATCCGCCGCTGCTCCCTGCGGCGCGCCTTCCTCGGACCATTTCTGAAACAAAACGATTTGTTCATCGGTTAGTTTCAACTCGCCTTGAAATTTATAGTCCCCCGGCGCTGGCAGCCACGGCGGCATGATTCGCTGTTTTGTGATGTAGGCAATTTGCCGCGCAAGCTTCGCCGTGTCCTTGTAGGTCAGCAGCGGAAACGGCCCCGCTTCGCCAGTCCGATGGCAGGGCGCGCAGTATTTGAAGACCATCGGCGCGATGTCCCGGTTAAACGTTACGGCTGGCTCAGTTTTTGCTGAGGAATTTACCGACGGTCGGTCTTCTCGCGCGCTTAAACACACACAAGCGGTGAACAAAACAGTTCCGAAAACCGCGCTCGCAAACTTTCCGGCTTTCATTTCACGTCCGGCAAATAGCATCCAACCGCGGGCATTGTGGCTACCGCAACCGGTTTACCTGCTTCGGCCGCTTCCAACGCCCAGGAAAGTTCATGCGTCGACGGGGTCGTCCGCGATCTTCCAAACTCGGCGTACCAGTCGTCGATCCGGCCGTGATAGAGCAACCGCCCGTCGGCTAGAAACACTGCCGCTTCTGGCGTCACCTTGGTCTCTGCCGCCTTCACCAATCCCCCATCCGGATCGCGCAGCGCGGGCAACTTATAACCGAACTCCATCATGTGGTTGCGAATCTGCTCGGACGTTTCCGATTTCACCGGGTACACTAGATAGAATTCCGCGCTCTTCTTGTATTGCGTACTTAACTCCTGAATCGTCGGGGCATACCGATTCGATATCGGGCAATCGGTCCGCACAAACAAAAACACGATCACCCTCCCGTTCGCGTGCTGGAACGGATTTACCGCTTTTCCGTCGAGATCAACGAGATCCTTCGCGGGCACTTGCTTTGCAGCAGGACGGACGAGCAAGCAGGACAACAAAAACGCCAGAAGCAATGGCGTCCGCAGCAAGATTCGCCGATTTTTCGCGGCACCAGCCATCATGCGCCGAGTATACCACCACGCCTTTTCCTCATCCGTTTACGAGCCTAGGCGCAATCCATCTAAGACTCCTGAGCTATCACTCTCCTTTCGACTGGAGAGCCGGAGTCTTTTGCCGGCTCGAAAGTGGAGAAATCCCTCTTGCTTTTCTCCGTTACCTCTTCTCTGGGCCCTCTACGTCTCTCGGTTTGGCTTTTCTTCCGCTCTGACCAGCAGGAGGCCGCAAGCCCCACATTTTAGAGCAGGGTAAGGCCGACCCTCTTCGTGCGTTGAAAATGGTGCCCTGCAATCGCGTGACACTTGTTGTATTCTTCGATCATGGTTGAGAAGAATACGGCAGTCCGTATCAACCAGAAGCACTTAGAAGAACTAGCGAAACTCGCCAAGAAAGACGGCGAATCGGTCAGCTTCTTAATTCAGCAAGCAATTCGAGAGTACCTCGAAAGAAAGGCGGCAAAGTGATCGTCGCTAGTGTTGTGATTCATAAATGTCTTTATTTATAGGCATGAAGATTATATGATGCACTTCTATGAGAATTGCGGAGCGGATTATGTTGTCGCCTGAGGAACGATCGACG
>DATFZN010000025.1:0-12937 GCA_035314425.1 Candidatus Acidiferrum sp.
TTGCCGAGCCGTCTTACTGAGCGCCCGCTGTTATCGCTTCCGCTGCGCTTACCTTTTTCAGTGATTCGATGTATGGAGCCTTGGCCACGCCGCGCTCGGTAAAAATCGCCGCGATATATCTGCTTGGCGTGACATCGAATGCCGGGTGCGCCGCGTGTACCTCGGGCGCAATTCGCACTCCCTGAAAGTGCGTAACCTCTTCCGCGCTTCGCTCTTCGATGGGGATATGCGTACCATCGGGAATCGATAAATCGAAAGTCGAAATCGGAGCTGCAATATAAAATGGAACGTTATTTTCCTTCGCCAGAACCGCCATCTGATACGTGCCAATCTTATTCGCGGTGTCACCGTTCGCTGCGATGCGATCGGCTCCCGTAACGATTGCGCCAACTGTTCCAGTTTTCAGGAAGTGTCCGACCATGTTGTCGGTGATTAGGGTCAGCGGGATCCCCTCCCGATCGAGCTCCCAAGCCGTCAGCCGCGCACCCTGCAAATAGGGGCGCGTTTCCGGCACCAGTATATGAAGCTTGCGGCCCTGCTCGTATGCCACACGAATCACTCCCAAAGCCGTTCCAATCCCAGCGGTCGCGAGCGCACCGGCATTGCACTGCGTCATTACCTGCCCAGCCCGCGGCATATATTCCGCTCCGTAGGCTCCGATCGCCTCGTCGGTGGCCTTCTTTTCCGAATGCACCAGCTGCGCTTCCGCAATCATCCCCGCGCGGATTTTGTCTAGGTCATTGCCTCCGGAAACCAGTTCCGCGAAGCGCGCCTTCATTCGCTCGAGCGCCCAGAACAAGTCCACTGCTGTCGGTCGGGTCTTCCCGAGCGTTTCAAAGATTTCTAGAAATTCCGGCTGCAATGCCGCAACGGAAGCAGCCTTGGATTTTTGCACTCCCAGTGCCACGCCCATTGCCGCGGCAACGCCAATCGCCGGCGCCCCACGAATCACCATTTCGTGAATGGCTTTGGCCACGTCGCGATAATCCACATAGGTGTAGTAGATCTCTTCCCCGGGAAGCCGCCGCTGGTCCAAGATCACGACGCCGCGTTCCGTCCACAGAATCGGCTGCGCTACGTACATTCCTTCTCCTCCCTTCAGTTCGTCATCGTTCCTTTGCACCTGAACCTCAAATCACCACTTCAGTGACCAGGCGGGAGCTTGGTAAATCCCTCGGTTCCAATTAACGCGAAAATGGAAATGAGAGAGTTATAACCAAGATGCATCAGAAAGCTGGCAAACACGCTACCCGTTCTTGCACGCACAAAGGTAAAAATAATCCCCACCACGACCAGCACACCGACGAGACTCCAGGTCCATCCTAGCTGCGCACCATGCATGAAGCCGAACAAAACTCCTGTCAAGATGATTCCAGGCCAGACTCCAAACGATCGGGCAAACATGGGATACAAGTAGCCACGGAAAAGCGTCTCTTCGACCAGAGGAGCAATCAGCACCGCCATGGCCACAAATAGAAGAGCCGTCTGCCGGTATTTGAACAACTCCTCCATCGGTGTGTTTTCCGGAGCCTGCAGCCGGGAACTCAGAAGGGCCACGAGCAGCGATAATCCGGCGCCAGCAAAAAAGAAAAAGAGCGGACTCCTGGGCGGACCGGAAGTGAACGATTTTATCTTTCGCCAGCCCAGGCACTCCCAAAAGGCATGACCACGCAAGACGGAAAGCGTGATGTAGAGGAAGAAAAAGATCAATGCATACCAGATGACCATGCTTCCCAGCACGAATTGCGGTTTCGATAGCAGATACTCTTCTAGTTGCTGGCGGCCGAGTTTCTCGTGAGGCGCATAATGCAGCGCCATAATTCCCTGCACCAAAATCAGACTGATTATTCCGAAGAAAACAAAAATTACGAAATGCGCCCACGACCAGGTAATTTGCAAATCGGCGGGATAGGCGGATGCCGCTTCAACTGGAATGGCCGGAGAACGGGTGGGGTAGTTTTCGGAATGGCCTAAGAGTTCCTGGCCAGGCCCGGGTCTCGGGACCTGTCCATAGGGATCCTCGGGCGCGTCTCCAAGCTCAGGTGCTGCCGGAGGATTCTCATCAAACGGATTCATCATTTCCCGCGCTTTGCCGTGCTTGGCCAACCCGCCGCTAAGGCTGCGGCTACCAAAGGAAGCAGAAGTTCGTGATGGCCGGTAATCGCAATTCCCGTCGATCTCCTTCCACTTCTCTTGTTCGATGCGGCCGTCGGCCGTTTTACTATATTTTGGGTTGCCCGGTAGTGCTGCATGAAATCAAAATTTGCAGTGGTGATGGACTGCAACTGAATACCTAGATTCCGCGCGACCGCGACTGCCTTCAAAAAAATCTCCGGCAAGAGCACCGCGGAACCCCAATTCAGAAAAACTCCGCCATTGTCCATTTGACCAACCAGCGCGCAGAACAAACGAAAATCGCACTGCGTGGCAACTCCCAGCGCACTGCCGTCGGCAGCGGGATGGATATGCGGGATATCGGTCCCGATGGCAACATGAACCGTTACGGGGATTCGTAGCTTGTGAGCGGCCAAAACGACACTCGCTTCGGGATGATCGAGCGACAACAGTCCGCTGCGCAGATATTGGCCGGCGGCTTCGCCATAACCGATCCGTAAACGCTGCGCCAGTTTGGCCATTTCGTTGATATACTTCCCGGTTTCTTCCGCCATCCCAAACTGCCCACGGGCGAGCCCCGCTTCTACATCTTCGGAAGTGTTTCCCACCATAGCCACTTCAAAATCGTGGATCATCGCCGCGCCATTCATGGCGATTCCGGAAACGAACCCCCGTTGCATAAGATCAATCATGAGCGGCCCAAGTCCAACCTTGATGACATGCCCGCCCATACCCCACAAAATGGCCTTCCTTTGCTTCTTTGCCAGGTGAATCGAACGGAGTAAGGTTCGCAGATCCTCGGCCGCCAGAAGTTCCGGCAAGGAATCCAGGAACGTGCGGATCGACGCTTTGGGCCCAGCCGGCCGGGCAAACTGCCGCACATTCACTTTACTCCGCCGAGCGGCAAGCGGATAGGTATGGGTCCCACCAAAGGTGATGGGTTCTGTGGAGTAGATGCTCATTCGGTTGACAACACTTTACGAGGAAGCCCCATCCGGTGCAAGTGGAAGCGATGGAATTCCAAACAATCGCCCGAGTTTCACGCACCTTTGCGATCTCCATTTTCTTTTGCACCTCCCGAGTCAACGATCGAGAGCGTGCGCGATATCGCTTGCCCCGTATAGGATCTCTTCACTCGAGCTACTTGTTCCGGAGTTCCTTGTGCCACAATTCGTCCACCGCCTTCCCCACCCTCCGGGCCCAGATCGATTAACCAATCTGCTTGTTTGATCACATCCAGATTGTGCTCAATGATGAGCACCGTATTCCCTAAATCCACCAGTCGCTGCAATACACCCAGCAGTTTGCGAACGTCATCAAAATGTAGCCCGGTCGTGGGCTCATCCAATATATAGATCGTGCGCCCTGTTTGCCGTTTCGAAAGTTCGCGTGCCAGTTTGATCCGTTGCGCTTCTCCCCCCGACAGAGTCGTCGCTGACTGCCCCAATTGCACGTAGCCCAGTCCAACTTCGACGATTGTGGCCAGTTTCTGTTGTATTTGTGGAATGTTTTCCAACAGCTTCAGCGCTTCGCCGGCAGGCAGATTCAAAACGTCATTGATATTTTGTCCCTTGTAACGCACCGCCAGGGTTTCCGCATTATACCGGCGCCCCCTGCACACTTCGCAGGTTACATAAACGTCCGGAAGAAAGTTCATTTCAATCCGGCGAAGCCCCTCTCCCTGGCACGCTTCGCAGCGTCCACCCTTCACGTTGAAACTGAACCGGCCCGGCTTGTACCCTCTCTCGCGGGATTCTGGCAGCATCGCAAAAAGTTCGCGGATGGGTGCGAATACTCCCGTGTAGGTTGCAGGATTTGAACGCGGCGTGCGCCCGATCGGCGCTTGATCAATCTCGATGACCTTATCGATGTGCTCGATACCCAATATCATCCGGTAGTCGCCGGGTGGTTCCATCGACCGGTACAATTTCTGCGCCAACGCACGGTAAAGAATATCGTTCACCAGCGTCGATTTCCCGGAACCCGACACTCCGGTGACCACCGTAAACAACCCCAGCGGAAAACTTACGTCCACGTCCTTCAGGTTGTTGGTCTTCGCCCCGAGAATCTGAATGGCCTTTCCGTTCGGGGTTCGCCTTTTTGTCGGCACGGGTATTTTCACCGCGCCCGACAGATATTGCCCGGTCAACGAACCCGCTGAAGCTGCAATCTCATGGGGTTTCCCGGTGGCAACCAGAAACCCACCGGCATTTCCTGCCCCAGGCCCCAGATCGACGACGTAATCGGCACGGCGAATTGTATCTTCATCATGCTCGACAACCAGCACCGTGTTCCCGAGATTTCGCAACTGCTCGAGCGAATGCAGCAATCTGTCGTTATCGCGTGCGTGCAATCCGATGGAAGGCTCATCCAAAACGTACAAAACGCCGCGCAGACGTGATCCGATTTGTGTGGCCAGACGGATGCGCTGGGCCTCTCCGCCAGAGAGCGTCGCTGCGGAACGCTCCAGGCTCAAATACCCAAGGCCTACGGCCAGCAAGAAATCGATTCTTTCGGAAATTTCACCGAGTGGCCTGTCCGCCACTTCTTTTTGCCGGGAGGTAAGTTCCGACAGGATTTTATCGACAGCCGGCCGGGCATCCGAGAGGGATAGAGCAGTGAAATCGGAGATCGACCATCCGGCGAGCTTTACGGCGAGCGACTCTGGGCGCAAACGCCGTCCCTGGCACACGTTGCATCGCGTCGCCGACATATACTGGGTCATCCACTCACGATAGGAATCGGAGCCGGACTCCTCAAAATTTCGTTCAAGAAATTTCAATATACCTTGGAAGCGAAATCCCTTTTCGCTGACGGCCGGACGCGAAGCAGCCTCATTTCCATTTCGTTTTACTCCCGCGGGGGGATACCCGTACAACAAAAGGTTCTGAACTTTTGCCGGATATTTTTCAAACGGAGTATCCAGGGGAAAGCCGTGCGCATAGGCGCCAAGCTCGAGCGTCCGCTTCAAGGCTGCGGAGCCGGACCCCGGCCCTAATCCTCCGTCAAAGAGCGGCCGTGTCCAATCCACCACGACCTTTGCGGGGTCGAAATCATACTTTGAGCCTAAGCCGTTGCAGGCAGGACATGCGCCATAGGGGGAGTTAAAGCTGAAGGAACGCGGCTCGAGCTGTGGCACCGAGAGTCCGCAATCCGGGCAGGCCAATTTCTCCGAAAACACATGCTCCTTTCCGCCAACTACCGCCACGGTTACCAGTCCCTGCGCGAGCTTCAAAGCCGTCAGAATGGATTGCTCGAGGCGCGAGGCGACTCCTTGCTTTACAAGCAACCGGTCGATCACGATTTCAATCGTGTGATTTTTTCGCTTATCAAGTAGCGGCGGTTCATCAAGCGGATACAGCTCACCGTTGATTCGTACTCGGACAAATCCATCTTGCGCCAGTTTCTCCAGTTCTTTTCGGTACGCGCCTTTGCGCCCGCGCACGATAGGTGCCAGAATCATGATGCGGTCGTCTGGCTTGCACAGCTCTCCGTGCAAAATGGCCTGCACGATCTGTTCGCTCGATTGCCGGGTGATGGGCTTATCGCAATTCGGGCAGTGCGGAATTCCAACGGAACTGTAGACCACCCGAAGGTAATCGTAGATTTCTGTAATCGTTCCGACGGTCGAGCGCGGCGACCGCGTCGTCGTTTTCTGCTCGATGGCAATCGAAGGAGACAATCCCTCAATGACATCAACTTCCGGCCGTTCCATCTGATCCAGAAATTGCCGCGCATAGGCCGAGAGCGATTCCACATAGCGCCGCTGCCCTTCGGCATAGATCGTGTCAAATGCCAGCGACGACTTGCCTGATCCGGAGAGTCCCGTAATTACCGTCAACGAATTCCTGGGTATCTCCAGGCTGATGTTTTTCAGGTTATGCTGCCGAGCTCCCCGCACAACCAACTTGGTCAATCCCATAATAGAAAGATGCGCCTCCACAGGGAGCCTAGGACCCAACTGAGTAGACTCAGCCCAATATAGTCTTTCAACATAGCAACAGAGCAGCAAACGGGTCAAGGTAGCAAGCACTTCGGCGCTTCGGCCGAAGGAAGGGATCCGGAGTTTGTCCGGGTTTCTTGCACGAAAGGATCCTCACGTAAAATTTTCCCCGGAGGTAGGGCGTTTTTACCGAGCTTCTTCCGTATAATTTACTGCAAACAAATGACTTACAATGGTCAGCAGCGTGCTTTGCCTAGAGTTGTGGGGGAGGCGAGCCGAGGATCCCTTTAGGGGATTGAGGGCTGGGCCGGCTCGTACTTCCCCTCACCTCTCGTTCCCCACCGAAATTTCGGAAGACACGCATCCCAGGATACAGGATTGTACGTAGTACTGTGATCTCGGGAAAACGAAAGCTTCCCGAGGCTCCAGACAAGGAAATGCATCCTCTGACGAACCCTTCGTACAACTTCACGAGAAGGGGAAGCGGATTCCGCGATAATCGATGCGAGAAACATAGTCGCTCATGGTCATCAGTAGCAACAATGCCAGCCAGAAAATTCCGGCCACGATCACCAGTTGCGTCCGCTTCGGCACGTATTTCGCATGCATGAAGAACAGAACAACCAGTGTCGCCTTCAGGGTCGCAATTGCCAAAGCCACGACGATGTTAAATTGTGCGAGATTGACGTAAGCGGCCGCTACGGTCGCGCCAGTCAATCCCAAAAGGCACAAAATAATGGTGAGGTAAATTCCTGGCGAGACAATATGGTCAGTATGGTTCGGTTCAGTTTCAGACACGCGCATTGCTCCTACTTATGCCGATCGATCAGATACAGCAACGGAAACAGATAGATCCACACAATATCGACGAAGTGCCAGTACAAACCCACGATATCGACTGGCGTATTCCACCTTGCGCTGTAGATGCCCGCAAATGAATTTCTGAGCAGCCAGAAAAGCAGTCCCGCACCAATAACCATGTGCAGAGCGTGTAATCCAGTCATTCCAAAGTATGCCGAATAGTAGAGCTGCGCGTGTGCGTTCAAATTCGGATCCGCTGCTTTGGCATTTTCCAGTTCTTCGCGCTCTTTGGCCATATCTTCTGGGGTAATGTCATCGCACTTGGCTGGATTATTCACACAATAGAAAATATCGAAACTCTTGCCCGGTACCAGATGGTGGTGAAACTTCTGACTGTATTCCACGTATTTTACGCCAAAAAAAACGAACCCCAGAAGAATGGTCAATGCGAGAAAAAGCGAAATCAACCCCTTCTTGCTCGTCTGAGCGGACCAGACAGCCATCGCCATGGTAAAGCTGCTGGCCAGCAGTACAACCGTGTTGAAACCGCCGAGCCCTAGGCTAAGCGTATTGCTTCCCATCGCAAAGGCGTGAAAGTATACGTGTCTGTTCAGCGTGTACGCCAGCATGATTCCGCCGAAAAACATCACCTCGGTAACCAGGAAGATCCACATTCCGAGCGTCGCGGTGTCCTTCTGCTGATCGAGCGTCTTAAATTGTCCGTACAGTTCGCCGGTGCGATGCACTCCCGACTCCTCTATCCACTAGTATCAGGCGACGCCTTCCGCCTGGACCCACCGGGCCGAAACCCGGCAGTTCTTAATCGTCCCCATGAGCCGGCGCGGGTGATAATCTACCCGGCTTAGCCCCAGGCACGTCCAGCCCGAGATCCGGGCGGTTGTGAAAATCGTACGCTTCCCAGGTTACGACCGGTGTCACGTGAAAATTTTCCGTTGGCGGTGGCGAGGAGGTCTGCCACTCGAGGCCGGTCGCTGGCCAGGGATTGTTCCCGGCCACTTTGCCATAGAAGGCCGCCCAAACCAGATAAATCATCGGCAGCAAATATCCTACGGCCAGAATGGATGCACCCGCCGTGGACATCACGTTGTACACCTGAAATTCCGGTGGATAGCTGTGATACCTGCGGGGCATACCCAGGTAGCCCAGTACGAATTGTGGGAAGAAGGTCAGGTTGAATCCAACAAACAAGACGATTGCGGAAATCCGCGCCAGCCATTCGGAATACATCCGTCCAACAATCTTCGGCCACCAGAAGTGTAGTCCACCGAGATAACCCATCACGGCACCCCCCACCATGATGTAGTGGAAGTGCGCGACTACGAAATATGTATCGTGCACGTGAATGTCAGTGCCGAGACAGCCTAAAAACAGTCCGGTAAGTCCACCAACCAAAAACAGTCCCAAAAAGCCAAATGCATAGAGCATGGGCGTATCAAACGAGATTGAGCCTCCGAACAGAGTCGCGGTCCAGTTGAACACCTTCACCGCCGAAGGTATCGCAACCAAAAAAGTGAGGAACGAAAAGGCCAACGCGGCATAGGTGGATTGGCCGGTCAGGAACATGTGGTGCGCCCAAACCAGGAATCCGATAACTGCAATCGCCAAGCTTGCGGCGGCTACAAAGCTGTAGCCGAAAAGCTTTTTCCGAGCGAAGGTGGGAATTAGCTCACTGATCACTCCCATCGCGGGCAGGATCATGATGTAAACAGCGGGGTGCGAATAGAACCAGAACAAATGCTGAAATAGAATCGGATCGCCGCCCATGGCCGGATTAAAGAATCCCAGACCAAACAGCCGTTCCATGCCGGCTAGCGCTAGCGTGATGGCGATTACCGGCGTGCCTAGAATCATGACAACTGCCGTTGCGTAGTGCGCCCAAACAAACAGCGGCAAACGGAACCAGGTCATCCCCGGCGCGCGCATGGTATGAATGGTCACCAGGAAATTCAACCCGGTAAGAATCGAGGAAAACCCGGTGATGAAAACCCCCACAACCGCCGGGGCCACCGCGGAATTTGAATACACCGTACTGAAGGGCGTGTAAAAAGTCCAACCGGTATCCAGTCCTCCGTTCACCATGGAATACAGGGTGAAGGCGGCGCCCACCACGTACACATACCAGCTCAACAAATTAATTCTCGGAAACGCCAGGTCCTTCGCGCCAATCATCAGTGGTATCAAGAAATTCCCAAGAACGGCCGGTATCGACGGGATTAGGAAAAAGAAAATGATCGCCACACCGTGCATCGTAAACATGCGGTTGTACTGATCTGCGGTAAGCAAAGTTCCCGCCGGATTCATCAGGTGCAAGCGGATCATCATGGCGAAAAATCCGCCAATAAAGAAGAACAGCGTCACGGAAGCGAGGTAGAGCAGGCCAATTCGTTTATGGTCAGTCGTCAGGAACCACGAACGGATCCCGTACGTTTCGTTGAGATAATTCTTTTCCGGAAAAATCGGTTCCGCCACGATTGGTTTCATACTCATGCTATTTCTTCCCCGCTGGTACTGGTGCAATTCCCGCACCCTTTAGAGGTACCGGCTGCGCCTGCAAGGATTTGATGTACGCGGTCAGATTTAAAATCTGTTCCTCGGTCACCAACCCCTGGAATGTGGGCATCACTGGTTGATACCCGGCCACGATCTTTGCCTTCGGCTGCACAATCGATTCGCGAATATAAGCTTCGTCGGCGGTTACCGTTGATCCATCGGCCAGCAATACTTTTGCCCCGTACACGCCATTCAAAGATGGCGCTCGTCCGGACCCATTTGCGATGTGGCAAGTCACACAGGCCAACTGGGTAAACAGTTTTTCTCCCGCAGACACCGGGTTCAAATCGCCACCTTCATCCGATAGCCACGCCGCATAATCAGCAGGGTCTTCGACCGTCACCCATCCGCCCATAAGCGCGTGGTTTGTTCCGCAATATTGCGAACAGAAAAAATGGTATTTACCAACCCTGGTGGGACGGAACCACAGCGTGTTATACCGACCGGGCACCACGTCCATCTTTACGCGGAATGCTGGTACATAAAAATTGTGGATGACATCTTCGCTCCCCATGATCAGCTTGATGTCCCTGTTCACGGGTACGTGCAGTTCGTTGATTTCCTTACGTCCATTCGGTTGTTGCAGCTTCCACATCCACTGCTTGCCGATTACATAAATGTCTAACGTATTTTGCGGAGCGGTCCGGAAATGCACATAGATGACCGCCCCCCAGGCGAACATGGCGATTGCCAGGACCAGGGGAACGAGCGTCCAGCCCACTTCGAGCGCGAGATTGCCTTCGACTGCGCTGCCAACTTCTCCTTCACTCTTCCGCCTGAACTTGATCGCCGCAAAGATAACCAGTAGCGTTACCAACACTGAAAAAAACAGGCAGGTTAGCAGAATGAACGCGAACAATGAATCAACATTGCCGGCGAAATTGGATGCCTCTACCGGAAAAAATGGAAGCGATGACGGCACGGCTCTACTTTGCTCCTTCTGTCGGCAAACCCGCGTTTGAACTTCCGGAAGCGTTCGGCCGATGTTCACGCCGGCGAAAGATCACAAATCCTACGGCCATACAAAATAAAGTCACGACGCCGCCCATGCGAAGTACCGTCAACACCGTGGCGCTGTAGCGAGCCTTGGTCGGATCATATTGGTAGCAAAACAACAAAACACGGTCGACCGGCGTTCCGATTTTCCCCGCCGACGCATCCACCAGCCCCAACCGAATGTTGCTGGCCGGATACTCCACGCCGAAAAAGTAACGAGAGATTCTTCCATCCGGCGTCAGCAGAAGGATGCCGCTGGCGTGGCCAAACAGTCTAGTCTTTGGATCGTAGCTATACCGAAAATCTGCTGCCTTTGCGGCCGCGTTGATCGCTACGGGCGATCCAGTCAGAAAATGCCAGCCCGGCTCGGTTGCCGGCCGCGCAAACCGGGAAAGCGCTTCCTGCTTCTTCCGCAAAGCTTCTGCCGGCGTGTCTCGTGGATCGAAACTGATAAACACTACGTCGTACTCCGTTCCGGGATTAAACGAAATCATCTTCAACGTGCCCACCAGAGACTGCTCCACCTGGTTGCAGAGCATCGGGCAGGTAAAATAGACAAAGGCCAGCACCACCGGCTTCCGTCCAAAATACTGTTTGAGTTGAACCGATTGGCCCATCTCATCGGTAAACGCAAGGTCAAGCGGAATCTGCGCATTTAACTGCGGATCGAATCCCACATTCACCAAGGCAGGCGGCAGCCCGTTTGAGGATTGCCCCAGGTTGTCGGGAATCGCCTGCGCTCTGGCGGGCAACCAAGCCGTCAGTAGCACAATCACTCCCGCGATGCGCCGCATTACTTTCATCCCTATTTCTTTTCTGCCGGCATGGCTGGCACCGACGGCAAACCCTTCCGGACGATTAAGTCCATTGCATCCCGGACCGGAATCCGCGCAACCCCAGCCTGCTGATCTACCCACCCAAGCTCATTATTCGCGTCATTGTCGGCCTTAACCATCCTCCGCCAATCTTGCTGTGGATCGGTCAGGTGCCCGGACATCCCCTGCAATCTCGGCTCTGGCGGCATCGTCGGAGTCATCCCCTCGCGTGAGGGTGGCGCTTCGGTGTAGGTCGATTTCCAGTAACTCGTGAGGCCGCGATAAATAACCAGCGTCAGGACATAGGAAAGCACTACAGCGATTCCCAGAACCGTCAGAAATTTGTAAATCGGACTGGGCTTTACGTCCTTTGTCTCGAAAAAGACATCCTCGTTCAGAGGCAGACGAATCCCCGTGTGGCCGCTCTTTTTGGGATCAATGCTCATCTGAGGCAATCACCTCCGCAACTTTAGGTTCGCCTAGCGGCAGCAGTGGCAGCTTTTTCAAATTCATCGCAAAAAATCCCAGCCACAGACCTACCAGCGCGATGGGCACAACGATATCGAGCCACGAGGGCCATGCGCTTTGCGTAAACTCAGGCTTGGTCATCCAGAATAGATCCACCAAGCGCATGAAAATCATCCACACCGCAACTTTCGAGATCAGGCTGGCCGTGCGTTTCAGGTCGCGTGACAGCAACAGACAAAATGGAATCGCGAATTGGAACAGCAGCACGATCACGGCCACCACGCCCCAGGAGCTATCGAAACGGGTCTGGTAAAAAGTAATCTCTTCCGGCTGATTTCCCGACCAGATAATCAACAACTGCGAAAAGGAAAAATAAGCCCACAGCATATTGAATGCGAAAAGCAGTTTGCCCAAATCATGCAGGTGCCGTTTTTTGATGATATGCCGATAGGGCTCGGAAGCCGCGAGCAGAACCACGATTGCGATCATCAACGACATGGACGAAATGGCCTGGCCTGCGACAAAAATGAAACCATAAATCGTGGAAGCCCAGTGCGGTGACGTGGACATCACCCAATCGATCGCCGCGAAGGTCATGGCCAGCACATACAAAATAATTCCCGGTCCCGCGAACATTTTTATGCGCCGCCGAAGAGATCGGTCATCCTGGTTGGCATCCTGCTCCCTGGACCAACGATTGAAAATCCACACCAGCAGGAGCCAAACCGCGAAATAGATCGCCGCGCGAGCGAGGTATCCACTGGTCGTCAAATAACTCTGTTGCCAGGCAGTCAGCGAGCCCGCTCCCGTCTTCGGCGAATTCAGCCAGCCAGTCTCCATACCGTTGCCCGAATACAAATATTTCATTCCGAGCACAATCGGAACGAACATCAGAAGAACCAGCCAAATCGTTCGCGAAGCCGCTTCAAGCGGCCGGCGAATCACAATTCCCCAAATGCCGCCGGTTAAGTGCTGCAGCATCAACAAGCCTAGCGAGCCCAGCGTCAAGCCGAGCACCCACATGTAGCTGAACAAATAGGCGTGATAAAACTTTTCCGATGAACTGACCGCTCCAAAAATCGCCAGCACCAAGGCAATGCCGCCCACGAGCAAACCTAGGCTCTGAACGCGGTTGACGCTTGCTGGCGCCTGATAGTCTCTGGCGTTCATTTCGCGGCCCCTCCGGCCATCAACTTCTCCCGTAACTCTGCCGGCAGTTCTCCCACCG
>DATFZN010000026.1:0-32157 GCA_035314425.1 Candidatus Acidiferrum sp.
TGGTCGTCAACTGGTGAAGGTAGACCCGAGGGGAACATCGCAACGTTGCCCGTGTGGAGCACGAGTGCCGAAGAAACTGTCAGACCGTGAGCACGTTTGTACCAAGTGCGGTCTGGTCAGCACTCGTGACCACGTAAGCGCAATGGAAATCCTAAGGCTCGGATTGAGCCTTCAAGACGTAACGAAACCTGATGTAAGGGTATGCGTGTCTTGAGAAGCCGCCTCGTTCACGAGGCGGAATATGTCACTACCTTCCCGCTACACAAGTGCCAAATTTGAATTCTCCTGGCCTCCCTTGCTATGGTCGACTAGATACAAATGACAACCTCTTTCACAAAATCCACCGAAGTCATCTCTGAGCTCAACACCCTTGCCGCGAAAGCAAGTTCCTCGGAAGACTTGATGAAGTCCATCGTCCAGCTCTTGCACGAAAAGCTGATCCGCTACAACTGGGTGGGTTTTTACATGCTCGAGTTGAGCGGTGATCCCAACATGCTTGTGCTCGGTCCATTTCGGGGCACGATGACTCCGCACACGCGAATTCCATTACATCAAGGTATTTGCGGCGCTGCAGCATCAAGTGGAAAGACGATTGTTGTAGATGATGTCAACGCCGACTCGCGCTATCTGGCCTGCTCGCTGGAAACGAAATCCGAAATTGTCGTCCCTGTCTTCGTGCAGGGTGAGGTGGTCGGCGAGCTCGACATTGACAGCCATTTTCTCGCGGCGTTCGGTCCCGAAGACCGCAAGCTATGCGAACACGCCGCAGGGGTGTTGGGTGCGTACCTTGAGACAAAATGGTCCGGATGAAGCGGCCAATTTTTGAGTCGCAGATCCCTATGGACAACCGATGTGATTTGAAATTAACGTCGGATAACGAGCTCGAAAAATGAACGCGCGCACCTACCGTTGCGAGTCGTCCACTTCTCTCATCCATTCGCGACTCTTCAATAGTTCGCGCGGTCGCGTTCCATCAGGGGGGCCGACAATTCCGTCGCGCTCCATTAAATCAATCAAATGTGCCGCACGGCCATAACCTATACGCAAACGCCGTTGCAGTGTGGAGGTCGATGCGCGGCCAGCCTCGCACACGACTCGTACGGCATCCTGGAACAACTCATCATCGTCGCCCGCTGCGCTTCCCAATTCGCCGCCATCGCCGCCGGATTCACGTCCGCCCTTGTCGTCATCTTCCTTCGGTGCCTCCAACAACTGTTCGTTGTATTTTGCGGGAGCCTGGGCTCGCCAGAAATCACATACTGCACTGATCTCATCTTCACTCACCAGTGGTCCATGGATACGGTGTAATCGCGCCGATCCCGCGGGCAAATAAAGCATGTCGCCTTTGCCCAACAGCGATTCCGATCCGTTCGCATCGAGAATCGTCCGCGAGTCGACTTTACTGGCGACGCGGAAAGAAATGCGAGCGGGGAAGTTCGCTTTAATCAATCCCGTAATGACGTCAACGGAAGGTCGCTGGGTCGCCAGAATTAGGTGAATGCCGACCGCGCGGGCCATTTGTGCCAGGCGCGTGATCGACTCTTCCACGTTATTCGTATCCACCATCATCAAGTCTGCCAACTCATCGATGACAATGATCAAGTAGGGAAGTGGCTTGTGCTCGCTTTCCTCGACACTGGCAAACAACGAAAGGGATTGCTGTTTCTGGAACGTTCGGTTGTACTGATCAATATTCCTTACACCGCGTTGTGCCAGTAGTTTCAGCCGGCTTTCCATCTCCCTTGTAGCATTGCGCAAAACGTTTGACGCGACCTTAGGGTCCGTAACGACTGGGGCGATCAAATGCGGAATCCCCTCGTACAAATTCAATTCCAGCCGCTTTGGATCGACCAACACCATCTTTACGTCATCTGGTGTGGCCTTGTATAAGATCGACATCATCAGCGAATTAATGAACACGCTCTTGCCGGTCCCTGTCGATCCTGCAATCAGCAAGTGCGGCATGGACGCTAAATCGGTGATCCGAATGCGCCCGTGAAGATCCCGTCCCATCGCCAGCGTCAATTTACTTGGTGAGTTCGCAAATTCTGTTGCCTCTATGATTTCCCGCAGGGCGATGGTCTGCCGCCTGTCGTTTGGCACTTCAATACCAATCGTCGATTTGCCCGGTATACGCTCGATCAGGATCGATTCCGCCTTCAACGCCAGGCACAAATCTTCCGTCAATCCGATAATCCGGCTGTATTTGATCCCTGCTTCCGGTTTGAACTCAAATGTCGTGACTACCGGACCAGGATTGATCTGTGTTACGCGCCCTTCGACGCTAAATTCGTGGCATTTCTCTTCAATCGCCCGCGCCCGCAGCTTTAGCTCTTCTTCATCAAGCTTTTGGCTGCCTCCGCCTTCCTTCAAAAATTGCACACCTGGCAATTTATAATTGGTATTGGTCTTTTCGATCTTCGGCTCAAATTTCTTGCTCTTTTCGATTTTGTCCATTGTCGCAAACATGATCGGAGGTTTATGCGTTGGGCTCTTTTCTTCCTCCTCGTCCTCTTCGACCGGCACCACCGCTTTCTTGCCGCGGAAGATGTCGCCCTCTTCCCTCAGATGGATCGTTTTCGTTTCCTCTTCGGGGGCTTCCGGTCTCCCCACCACCTGTGGCGCCACGGACTTCCGGCCAGCCAATCGCCGCTGTTCCACTTCTTTGCGATTTCGCGCTTGCTCCCGTTCATCCTGCCAGGCGTGCCAACGGGCTTGTGCCTTCCGCAGGAACCCAAGCTTTTCCATTCGACCGATGGGGCCCTTCGCTCCGCTAGCCCAAGCATGAGCGCCACTAAAGGAAAATCGCGTGGTCATAAACAGGGCCACAAAAAACAGGGCGATCGTTACCAGCAGCGCGCCCCCGAAATTGAATCCGCTCTTCAGTGCGTTAGATACCAGTGCACCAAGTAGTCCACCAGCAGGCACCGCGCCGCGCACGTCGGGCACATGGGCCATCGAGAGCAGCGACGGTAGCGACAGCAGCAACAGCGCATAGCCACCGAGCGTTGCCACTTGCGAATCTATCGCGCGGCTTCGGCACCAGCGATAGCCAACAATCCCGAAGGCTACCGGCAAGAGAAACGCCGCAAATCCAAACAACTGGAACAGCAAATCGGCAGAGTAAGCGCCAACGGGCCCGATCCAGTTGTGCGCGGGCGCCGTGTCTGTGCTGGCTGCACTCACGTTGAATGCCGCATCGCGGGGATTATAGGAGAGCAGGGAAAGGCCGATGAGCACGGCCGCAATAATGCACAAGAATCCGATCAGCTCGTTGAGCCGCTTATTTTCAGTTGGTGTCAGGAATCGCAAAACTATCTCCTCAGCATTTGGGGAAGGCTGAGTGTCGCGAACAGGCGCGGCGCTGATGCGCACGATTCACGAGGAACGCCCAAATGATACCAAACCGTCCCCGGTCCGCAACCAATCTTTTCACGTTTGTTCTCAAAGTCCATGGGACAGAACGGCCCGTTCTCCTCTAGGACACAGCCCTTGACGGTGCCCCTGGGGTTTCGATTCCTTGAACCTAATACGATTTCCTATCCGACCAATCTGGACGCAAAAAACAGTACCCATATCCCCACGACAATCCTATAGACGGCAAACGGCCCAAACCCACGCTTCCTGACCCAGGCCATGAACCATGCCACTGTTCCGTAGGCCACGATGAACGACACGACAAATCCAATCGCCAGCACGATCCATCCGTGCGTATCGATACTCGACACCCCAATCGGATTCTCGGTCTTGGTTCCGTGCAAGGACTTCAAGAGAGTGTACCCGGTGGCGACTACCATCGTCGGTATCGACAAGAAGAAGGAAAATTCCAGTGCCGATGCCCGAGACATTCCCGCCAGCTGGCCACCCGCAATTGTTGACATGGACCGTGACGTGCCCGGAAACACCGCGGACAAGATTTGGCAGGCGCCGATCCACACGGCTTGCCCTAGGCTCATATCTTCCATGTGCCATGTGTGAATCTGTCCACTGTTTGCTTGTTCGCCAGCGTGCTCCGCCTTCGCATTGCGCGCGTCAATAAACCACATCACGATGCCACCAATCAGCAGCGCCGTTCCCATAATCGTCAAACTTTCCAGATGCGCACCAATCAGCCTGGTCATCAAAAAGGAAGGAATTGCCGTCACCACGAACGCAATCATCACCAGGCTTAAGGGATGCGTCAGGATGGTCCTGTCCCCGCGTTCTCCGCCTGGAAATGTCGACAGAAACTTTGCAAGGCGCTCGCGAAAATAAATAGGGAGAGTGAGGATGGCTCCCAACTGGATCACGATCGAGTACATCTTCCAGTACCCGCTGCTTAAATCAACGTGCAGCAAGACCTCTGCAATGCGGAGATGCGCCGTCGAACTTACCGGCAAAAATTCCGTCAACCCTTCCACAATTCCCAGCAGCACTGACACTAAGTAGTCGTTCACCAATCGGCTCCAAATTGAATTTCAGCCTTCATCGATGCTCCTGATGCAGGCACAAGGCTTTCCATTTACCCTCAGTTCGGAAGGGCCATGCCAGGTATTGCTCAGTGACTCATGATTTTCTGGCTGTTCCCAGCTCGTCGTCCAAGCCAGTCTTCAACAGCTTTCGCATTTCGTAGGCGTCGATTTTACCAAGATAGTACCGTTTTAATACCGCTTCCGTACAATAACCGTGACGCTCCCAGAAGGCAATCCCGCTTTGATTATCAACGGCGGTCTCGAGCAACACCGACCTCACTCCGCGGAACGCGAAATGTTTTTCCAATTCGCCCAGCAACCTTGACCCAATCCCTGCGCGCCGATGTGACTCTGATACATCCAGGGTAATGATGTGGCCCAGCGGAGGATTGGATTCCCCCAGCACAAATCCCACAATAGACTTTCCCTCCACCGCCACCTGGCAATCCACTCCCGGCAGTCGCAAGTAATACTGCAGCACCCATTTGCTGTAGGAGATCCCCGGAACAAAGCAACTTTGATCCAGTTTATAGAGTGCGGCAAAATCCTGCGCTTCGTACGGTCGAATCTTCAGTGGCATGGGTTCCCGTGGCACCGACGTTTTATCTCCCCTCCGTTTCGAAGGGCCTGTGCTCTTGGGTTTCTCCGAAAAGCACAAACATAATAAACGCTCCGGAGGGCTTGCAGCAGGCGAGGGAAAAGGCGAGGCATTCACAGGAGCCAGGAGCGACACCTAAAGCAGGTCCCCCACTCGCCAAGGGCACGAGTGAGGGATCACAGCCTGACTAGCGGAACGCTCGTCTATCGGTAATTACAACTTCACGGTGACAGTTTTTACTTCGGTGTAGTTTGCCAGGCCGTATTCGCCGAGCTCGCGGCCGATGCCAGACTGTTTGAAGCCGCCAAATGGGGCCGCAGCGTCGAACACGTCGTAGCAATTCACCCACACCGTGCCCGCGCGCACACCATCTGCAATCGCGTGAGCCTTAGTGATATCCTGCGTCCACACCGCCGCTGCTAATCCGTACAAGGACTTGTTCGCGCGCTCGACTACTTCGCCCAAATCCTTGAATTTCAAGATCGACATCACCGGCCCGAAGATTTCTTCCTGCGCAATCTTCATATCGTCTTTAACGTCGGCGAACACGGTTGGCTCGATGAAATAGCCTTTATCGCCAACCCTGTTTCCGCCCGCCAGGAGATTGGCCTTCTCGCTCTTTCCCGATTCGATGTAGCTCATCACCTTATTAAACTGTTCTTGGTCGACCTGCGGGCCCTGTTCGGTGTTCTTGTCAAACGGATTGCCTACCGTGCGCTTTTTGGCGCGTGCCACGCTTTTCTCTACAAATTCGTCATAGCACTTTTCCTCAACAAAAGTCCGCGAGCCCGCACAGCAGCATTGACCTTGATTAAAGAACAGCGCGAAGTGTGCCCCTTCCACCGCCTTATCCATGTCTGCGTCGGCGAACACCACGTTCGGGCTCTTCCCGCCCAGTTCCAGGGTTACACGTTTCAGGTTCGACTCCGCGGCCGCCTTCATGACTAAGTGTCCAACTTCCGTAGATCCCGTGAACGCCACCTTGTCCACATCCATGTGTCGGGCCAGTGCCGCTCCTGCGGTCGGTCCGTAGCCCGGAAGCAAATTCAGCACACCCTCGGGGAATCCTGCTTCCAGAGCCAGTTCACCCACGCGTAGGGCGGAGAGCGGAGTCTGTTCAGCCGGCTTCATCACCACCGTGCAACCTGCAGCCAACGCCGGTCCCAATTTCCACGCTTGCATCAGTAATGGGAAATTCCACGGAATGATCTGTGCTACCACTCCGACCGGCTCATGCTTTGTGTAGCAGAAATACTTTCCCTGCACGGGAATCGTCTTGCCCTGAATCTTGTCGGCCCATCCGGCGTAGTATCGATAGCAGGCGATGGTCAACGGAAGATCGGCTGCCAAGGCCACTTGGTACGGCTTCCCGTTGTCGAGCGATTCCAGTTCCGCTAATTCCTCTTTGTGCTTCTCAATCAAATCCGCCAGGCGATTCATCATCAAGCCGCGTTCGGCCGCGCTCATTTTTCTCCAAGTCCCTCTCTCAAAGGCCGCCCGGGCCGCCGCGACAGCCTTATCCACATCCGCCGCGTCCGCCTCGGCCACGTGGGTAATAACTTCTCCGGTCGACGGGTTGATTGTCGGGAATGTTTTCCCCGATGCCGAATCCACCCACTTATTGTTAATCAGCAGTTTTTTCGCGCTGATTTGTACCTTTGGTTCGATGACAGTCGTTGCCGTG
Source organism: Candidatus Acidiferrum sp. (assembly GCA_035314425.1). Lineage (GTDB taxonomy): Bacteria > Acidobacteriota > Terriglobia > Acidiferrales > UBA7541 > Acidiferrum. The sequence goes on from DATFZN010000026.1 coordinate 6,734, forward strand.
GCCATGTTCAATGCCTCCTTACGGGATGATCGCAAGGCTACACCGCAACCGCGAGAGAATCAACAATTGCTATTCTCTTTATCAAAATCTCTGATCCATGGGTTTTGGATTTCCCCCGGGGCGCCCTACGCCGTGCCTGCGTGTGGGACTCGGGCCTGGGTACTCTCGGCTGCTCCTAAGCTTTTTGCGCGCTCACCAGACGATTCGAATTCGTCACCATGGCGGCGAGCAGCAACGCGGCCCCAAGCATCAAGCCTGCCAAATAGTAGGGTGCGCCCGGAGCGCGCAGCGCCTTTGCCGAAATCGCCACCGCAAACACTTGCGTGAAAATCAGAGGCCCGACCATGCCGGTCAGCGCCCGTAGGGAGTTGATTGCGCCCTGCAATTTTCCTTGCGAACTTGGATCGACGTGTTGCGACATTAGCGATTGCATCGCAGGGTTTGCCACTCCCCACAGCGCGATGAAGGGAATTGCCAGAAACATGGCCCAGGATTTAGGAGCGAAGGCCATCCCCACAAATCCCAAAATGCCGAACAGCAGCCCGGATAGCAGGCTTGATCGTTCCCCGAATCTCTTTACGTATGGGCCAACCATGCCCCCCGAGACAACGGCCGCACAAATCCCTACCATAGCAAGAGCAAGCCCTACACCACGCTCTGTCCAACCATAGCGATACTCGCTATAGAGAACAAACACGGCTGGCAGCGACTGGTGCGCCAAATAATTGATGGTAGTTACAACCGCCAGCCAGCTCAGTTCGACGTTTGAACGGAGCAACGTCAGAGATCCCAACGGATTGGCCATGTGCCACGCTGACTTCGCGCGCTTTTGAACCGGCAGGGATTCCGGCAACACAAACAATCCGTATAGAAAGTTCGCCAGGCTCAAACCTGCGGCTGCCCAGAACGGCGCGCGCAAACTATAGTGGCCGAGCAGTCCGCCCGCTGCGGGGCCGATCACGAATCCCAATCCAAACGCCGCGCCTAGCATTCCATATCGCTTCGCGCGATCTTCGGCAGGGGTTACGTCTGCGATGTAAGCAAAGGCGGTGGAAATATTTGAGGTGGTAATTCCGGATATAATTCGTCCCACAAACAGCCACCACAGCGTGGGTGCCAGTGCCATAAATATGTAATCGAGTCCCAGCCCCAAGCAGGAGATCAGGATGACAGGGCGCCGTCCAAAACGGTCCGACCAGGCTCCTAGAACCGGCGAAAAGAAGAACTGCATTGTCGCCCATGCGAAGGCGAAATAGCCCGTGATCTCGGACGCCCGAGCCATGTTTCCGCCTTCAAACTGTTTGATTAAATTAGGCAGAACCGGCGCAATAATTCCGAAGGCCAGAAAATCCAGCGCCACCGTCACGACAATAAAAATAAACGTCGCCCGCATCGCAGGCGCGGAAACTGGACCTTGCTCTTGATCCGTACTAAAAGTTTCCTTGTTTGCCATCGACATCCGATTCTAGCGTAATTGAGTAAAGGAAGCGTCCTTGATGCTGGTAACCGCAACACCACGATCAAGAACACGGCCAATGAATACGGCGAGAAGCGTGACAGAAGCTGTTAGATCGTCGAACAAAGTATGTCGCTCGACTGTATTTCCGGATTGAATGAGTCCACCGCGCAAGAATGGGCAAGGCCGAATTGTTCGCTTGCCGCCCTAAACTTCCAAAATCACTGGCAAAATGAGCGGCCGCTTCGATGTCTGCTTGTTGATGTAGCGTTTTAGATCCACGCGGATCTTTTCTTTAATCACCGACCAGTCTGCGCGTTCTTCGAGGTTCGATAGTTCAAACGTCTTCAGCACAATCTCGCGGGCGCCATTCATCAACTCGTTGCCATTCTCACTCATCAAGCCGCGTGACACGATTTCCGGAGCCGACTCCATCTTGCCGGTATGTTTGTCGATCGCAATGATCGGAATCACAACTCCTTCTTCCGATAGATGCTTTCGATCGCGAACGATGATTTCTTCGATCTCTTCCAACGAGCCCGAATCCACCAGAATTCTTCCCGCATTGACTGGGTCCAGTCGCCTCACGCCATCTTCCGTGAACTCGATGCACTTGCCGTCTTCGAGCAGCAGAATCTCTTCGGTTACCGCTCCCAGTTGATGGGCCAGCGCCGCATGCCGGAACAAATGCCGGTATTCTCCGTGTACAGGAATAAAATACTTCGGCTTTACCAGGCGCAAGATCAAGCGCTGTTCCTCCTGGCTGGCGTGCCCGGATACGTGAATTGTTCCGGCGGAATTGTCGTAATACACCAGAGCCCGCCGCCGGAACATATGATCCAGCATGCGGAAGATGGCCTTCTCATTACCCGGAATAATTCGGGCGGACAGAATCACCGTGTCGTTTTCATCCACGGAAACAAAGCGGTGACTGTCCACCGCAATACGGGACAACGACGACATCGGTTCCGCTTGCGAACCGCTTGCCAGAATGAGCAATTTCTTTGCATCAAAGCTGCGTAGATCCTGGGGACGGACCACCATTCCATCGGGAATTCGCAAATAATTCAAGTTGTGGGCAATTTCAACGTTGTCGACCATGCTGCGGCCCACAAAAGCCACTTTTCGTCCGACCCGCTCGGCGATGTCGATCACTTGCTGAATCCGGTGGATCGATGACGCGAAGCACGACAGAATCACCCGCCGTGGAGCGGATCGCGTCAGCTCTTCAATCCGCGGGACAATCGTGCGCTCCGACGGCGTGAATCCCGGTCGCTCGACGTTTGTGGAGTCGCTGAACAGCGCCAGGACTCCCTCGCTGCCATACTTTGCAAAGGTATGAAGATCGAAGGGCACATTGTCTACTGGGGTTTGATCAACCTTGAAGTCGCCGGTGTGAATCACAACTCCGATCGGCGTGCGAATCGCCAGCGCAACGCAATCAATCGTGCTGTGCGTTACCGGAATAAACTCAATTTCAAACGGACCGATCTCAACCAAACGTCCAGGAGTTGCTTCTCGCAATGTGGCCGATTGCAGCAGTCCGGCTTCTTCTAGGCGCTTCTTCACGAGCGCCAGCGTGAACCGGGTGCCGTAGATTGGTACGTCGAGATCCCGCAAAATGTAGGGCAGCGCACCGATGTGGTCTTCGTGCCCATGGGTCAATACGATTGCCCGCACGTGGTCGCGATTCTGTTTCAGATAAGTGATGTCGGGAATTACCAAATCGACGCCCAGCAGTTCAGACTCTGGGAACATCATTCCCGCGTCGATCACGATGATGTCGTCGCCGTAGCGCAACACCAGCATGTTCATTCCGAATTCACCCAACCCGCCTAGAGGAATTGCCAATAAGGATTTATTTGTCTTGCTCAAGGAATGAGTACTCCACTCTTGGAATGGAAAGCGTACCACACAGTTCTGCTCTCCGCTGTTTCTTCAATTTCACGAATTGCAATGTTCTTGCGCAAATCCCCTACATTTTCTCCGGCGCTTCAATCCCCAACAACTTCAGAGTCTCTTTCAGCTTTTCTTCTACCAATCCTGTCAGAGCCAGGAGAAAGGCACGCTTCTGCTCGTCCGCTTCCGATAAGATGTGATGCCGGTGATAAAAGTTGTTAAACGCCTGGGCCAACTGAAACGCATATTTCGCCACAAAGGCCGGTTCCTGCGCATGGATGGCCGCGTCGGTCGCATAGTCGAGCGAGCCGGCAAGCAGCAGCAGTTCCCAAACATCTTGATTTTCCGTACCAGCCAAATTTTGCGCCGCGAAAGTATTCTCAACCGGGGCGTCGCTTCCTGCTTCGGCGAGTCTGTCTTTACGACGAATGCCGCGGATGCGCACTACTGCATACTGGCAATAGGGACCAGTCTCACCCTCGGCACTCAACGCATCTTCAAAATCAAACGCAATGATCGTGTTGCGTGTAAACTTCAGCAGAAAAAACCGCAGCGCTCCAATCGCCAATGCGTTCGCGGTGCTGGCAAGTTCCGCGCTGCCCATCTCTGGATGCTTCAGCCGAACCCTCTCCTCAGCCGCCTTCAGCATGCGGTCAATCAGGTCGTCTGCTTTTACGCCGAACCCTCTTCTTCCACTCACCTCCACATAAGGCTTACTCGCCTCTTCGGCCGAAAGTTCGTAACCGAGTTCCGCGGCGCATCGGGGAGTCAGGGCCACAATTTCGTACGCAAAATGGACCGAGTTGTCCGCTTCTTTCGGGTGTCCCAAAGCGCGCACGCCTTCGGCGACGACATCCTGCAAATAGGCTTGCCGCGAATCAATTACATTATAGACGGTCGTCGCACCACCAAAATGCGGCGCCCCTGTCTCAGTTGCTCCAGCAGTCGTCGCCCACAATTCATGCCCAGTCGGCGCGTCTGGCCAGCGGCGATAATGAAAATCTTTGCCGAGCAAACCAAATTTCCAGAGTTGATAAGCGATATCTTTTCCGACATACGTTACCGTGCCATTCGAACGCACGATAATTTTCGCTTGATCCTCTTCGTCGGTTTCTTCGCTTCCAGGCGAGCCCCCATGATTCCACGGCATGATCCAGCAGCCGGCCGTCTTGCCAGACTTGGAAAACTGAATCGCGCCACTGGCCTGGAGTTTTTCGAAAGCGGCATCCCAGAAATGTAAATGCAGAATCTCGCTCTCGCGTGCCAGTAGCTCGTAATAGATATCTAGCCGTGACATGGTGCGCAAATGAAAACCAACGATCGCATCAGCAATCACGCTGCTCATTTCAGCGATTTCGCCCTCGCCGGCTTCGATTGCACGCAGCGTTTCTCCGCGTAGTTGGCCAGCGCGCACTTTGTCTTCCGCGAAAAACTGGGTCGCTTTCGCATACAAATCCCAGCACAAGTAATCAAACTTCGGTTGATGCGATAGCTCTTTCACCTTGACCAGTGGCATCTCCTCCATCTGATGAAAGGCGATCACCACATCCGCCACTTGCACGCCGGTGTTATCAATATAATTCTGCACGGCGACTTCTCGGCCACTATGGCGCAGCACTCGCACCATCGTGTCGCCCAGTACCGCATTTCGCAGGTGCCCGATATGTGCCGCTTTATTGGGATTGATGCTGGTGTGCTCGACGATTACTCGGCCGGGCAAACTGGCATACGTACCAGACTGGATTTCCGTAGTAAGACTCTTCCAGAATTGCGTCCTATCAAAAAACGCATTGAGATAGCCACCGCCGGCCACCTCGACGCGAGCGATGCCAGGAATCTTCGGCAGAGTATCGGCAATCTCTTGGGCAATGATCCGCGGGGCCTTCTTCAATCGTTTCGCTAGCTCAAAGCACATCGGAGAGGCTGTCTCGCCCAGCTCCAGTTTGGGGGGCCTTTCGAGAACAACGTCAACCTCCACCCCATACCTCTCGCGCACTTGCGCCGTCAGCGCTTCACGCAATCGATTCACCACTGTCTGATACACGAGTCCTCAGTCCGTTTCAAAAGTGAATAGTAATTCTCCAGTATAGCAGCCGGACTAGCCTATTCTCTGTAGGGAAAGTGGCAGGCATCTAGAGCAACCGGATTTATACTGAATAGCGATGAACACAGGCATTTTCAAAAGTATCGCATCCGTGATGATTGGCGCCGGAGTGATCGTCCTTCTTTCGATTGGCACGGATGGATTGATGCGCGCCCTTGGCATTTTTCCCGCGGTCCCTCCCATGAAAGGTAGCCTCTTCGTGCTTCTGACTGCTTACCGAACTTTTTTTGGCTTTGTCGGAGCCTATCTCACCGCGCGAATCGCCCCCAATAAGCAAATGATGCATGCCCTTGTGCTCGGCACATTGGGGCTCACGGCAACGGTTGCGGGCGCGATCGCAACCTGGAATAAATTGCCGTCCCTCGGTCCCAAGTGGTATCCCATCGCGCTTATCGTACTAGCCCTTCCGCCCGCTTGGGCCGGAGCTAAAGTGCGTCTGATGCAATTACGCGATCGAAACGGAATCAGCTCCGACGAAGTTTCGAGGTAGCTACCCGCGCTGATGCAATTGCATCCTCAGTCCATCCTTTGGACGCAGTGTGATTGAGAAAAAGGGCTCGACGTTGGCATCGGGAGGCAGCGAAAACGAGTAACGTTGCGCGATCGTTGCCAACAGTAGCACAGTTTCCATCATCGCGAATCCAGCACCGATGCAGACGCGCGGCCCACCGCCAAAAGGGAAGTACGCGAAGCGCGGCAGTTTCCCACGGCGAATAGGATCATCGCGCCAGCGTTCGGGCTCGAACCGTTCGGGCTCAGGGAAGAAACGCGCGTCGCGATGTGTGAGCCACTGCATCAGGAAAACATTTGTGCCGGCCGGAATGCGATACCCGCTCAGCTCGAATTCTTCGATGGCGCGTCGACCTATGCCCCAGGCCGGGGGATATAACCGCAGCGATTCTTTCACCACCAGTTCTGTGTAAGACAGTCGCGGCAGATCGGCAAGCGTTGGAGGCACTCCGTGAAGCACGTTGTCCAGTTCTCTGTGAAGCTTCTGCTGGGCCTCGGGATTCTGCGCCAGCAAATACCACGTCCAACAGAGCGCGTTTGCCGTAGTCTCATGTCCAGCCATGAACAGTGTCATGATTTCGTCGCGCAACTGGTCATCACTCATGCGAGTGCCATGTTCATCTTGCGCCGCCAATAGGGTTTGCAGCAGGTCGTTGCTCTCGATTGGATGCATTCGGCGATCATTGATGATCGACTGAATCACTTTGTTCAGTCTTTTCCGGGACCGCAGCAACCTGGGACCTTTTGGCAAGGGAATGCGCTCCGGCAAGAGGAAGGAAAGTGCAGCTTGCAAAAGGAATCGGTCCATCACCGTAGCGATTTCCGTCCCTATGAACTTGGAATCGTGCGCCACCTTGGAACCAAACAACGCCTTTGCAACGATCTCTAGCGTCAAACTACTCATTTCGTATTGGAGGTCGCGGGTCTCAACATCCCTCCAGCGTTTGAGCAGATTGGCCGCGGAATCGGACATGATCTGTGCATACGCTGCGATATTCTCATGGCGAAAAGCAGGCTGAATCAATTGCCGTTGAGATTGCCAGAATGCCCCTTCGCTGGTGAGCAAGCCGTTTCCGAGGAACGATCGTATTGGCGCGTAGTCGCGTGACTTATGAAAATTCGAAGCGTTGCGCACCAGGACTGATTCAATCGCATCCGGATTCGATACCATCACGACCGGCACGTGGAAAAATTTGTAGAAGACCACCCCGCCATATTCGCGAGCGCATTCGGCTGAATACCCGCTCCAATGCCCGGCAAGGCGCAACGCATTGCCAAAGAAAAACTTCCCTTTTGGTCCTGGCGGCAACGGCAACCCAGAAATAATTTCCGTATTCGGCATGTAATGCAGTGTAGCCCGAATTCTGGTGGGGCTCGGTGCGATATTTTCCGGGCAAAGAAAATCTCTTTCTGTCGACCAAATCTAGACCGCGTGCGGCCGTTATGGCCAAAACCGTGGCAGGATCGGTCGAAGACCCGGTTTGACGGTACTTAGGGGTGCCGCTAGTATCGTTGCCAGTTGAAGTTGTGGGTAATTCTATGAAGCTAGCCTATTTCGACTGTTTTAGTGGCATCAGCGGAGATATGACGCTTGGCGCTTTGGCCGACGCAGGGGTCCCCGTCGAGGCTCTGCGAGCCGAATTGCGGACCCTCGAGATTCCCGGCTGGGAGATTTCCGCCGAAAAAGTTTGGAAGAATGGCGTGTCGGCGACGCAGATCAGGGTCAATACGAAAGACACACATACGCATCGCTCGCTCACTGCTATTCTCGGAATCTTTGATAAATCGAAACTGTCTGCGCCGGTCAAATCGCGCGCTTCGGCAATCTTCCAAACGCTAGGGGAAGCAGAAGCCGCGGTGCATGATGTCCCGCTTGAAAAAATACACTTCCACGAAGTCGGCGCAGTTGACGCAATCATCGACATCGTCGGTTCCTGCGCCGGATTCGCTGCGCTTGGCATCGAAAAGTTTGCTTGCTCGCCGCTCAACGTGGGCGGTGGCACCGCCAGAATGGCGCATGGAATACTGCCCGTCCCGGCTCCTGCAACGGCGAGATTGCTACTCGGCAAGCCGACCTATTCAAATGGCTTGCAAAAAGAATTGGTGACCCCAACGGGCGCCGCAATCGTAGCTACTCTTTGCGATTCATTCGGTCCTCAGCCCGGAATGTCTGTCACCCTGATCGGCTACGGCGCGGGCACAGCAGATCTTGAAGGTCAGCCAAACGTGCTGCGCTTGATGATCGGCGAAGCAGGAGAGAGGGACTCCGCGGGGAGCGAGGAGATCGTGCGCGTCCTTGAAGCGAATCTCGACGACATGAACCCCCAGATTTACGGTTATTTTCTTGAAAAAGCTCTAGCCGCTGGCGCGCTCGATGTGTTCGCCACGCCTGTGCAAATGAAGAAGAATCGCCCTGGCTTGCTGATCACCGTCCTCTGCACTCCCCAGGACGAAACAAAATTCCAGGAAATGCTCTTCGCCGAAACTACCACGCTCGGCGTGCGCAGTACCACGGCCCATCGTCGCATTCTCCCGCGCGAATGGGTCAAAGTCAGAACAGAGTTCGGTGAAGTCCGCATGAAAGTCGCTTGCATCGATGGGCAAATCCGTCAAGCCTCCCCGGAATTTGACGATTGCCGTAAACTAGCCGTAGAGAAAAATGTCCCTTTGCAGCAGGTTTTGGACGAAGCGATGAGACAGTGGCGTGCTCGCGGCTAGCCCTATTACGGCTGCAGCACTCGCATCAATTCGCTTTAAGACATAAAATAACCAGATGGCCGAGCGCAAAGAAAAGTTCTATCTGACCACGCCGATTTACTACACCAACGGTTTGCCCCACATTGGGCATACCTACACCACTGTGGTCGCCGACATGATTCGGCGCTATAAGCGCATGCGCGGCTATGAAGTCGTGATGACTACCGGCACCGACGAGCATGGCGTGAACGTGGAGCGCGCCGCGAAAAAGGCGGGACTCCCGGAATCGGAATATGTCGCGAAAATGGCGGACAGCTGGCGCGCGCTTTGGGATGAATTGGGCATTGCCGCCGACGTGTTTGTCCGAACCACCGACCTGCAGCATGTCCGCACCGTACAATGGCTCTTCAAGCTCTTCCGCGAAAATGGTTTCGTCTACAAGGGCCACTACACTGGCCAATATTGCATTTTTGACAATGCGTTCGTGAACGAGCCGAAGCCCGGCAATCTCTGTCCCGACTGCGAACGTCCTCTTGAGACGATCACCGAAGAAAATTATTTCTTCAAACTGTCGGCCTTTCAGAAACCTCTTCTCGATTTCTACAGAAAGAATCCCGATTTCATCCAGCCGGAATCCCGCCGCAACGAAGTGATCGCTTTTGTTGAAGGTGGTTTGAAGGACCTCAGCATCACCCGCACTACGGTTCGCTGGGGAATTCCGGTGCCTGGGGAAGAGCCGCATGTCTTTTATGTTTGGTTCGACGCGCTCACCGCGTATCTGAGCGCGGTAGGCGGTCCGAGCTACGAAAAGCGTGGCATGTGGCCCGCCGATTTGCATCTTGTGGGCAAAGACATTATCCGTTTCCACACGGTTTACTGGCCTGCATTTCTAATGGCGGCGATGCTCCCGCTGCCAAAACAAGTTTGGGCGCACGGCTGGTTTCTGATGGACGCCGCGAAAATGAGCAAGTCCAAGGGCAATGTTGTGCTGCCGCGGCCGATTGTGAACATGCTCGGCATGGATGCGCTTCGCTACTTTCTTCTGCGCGAAGTTGTTTTCGGTCAGGACGGCAACTTCAGCTACGATTCCCTCGTCACGCGCTACAACAGCGACCTCGCAAACGGCCTCGGCAATTTGGCCAGCCGCACGGCCGCGCTCATCGAAAAAAATTTCGCGGGCAAAATTCCGCAACCTGGCGAACCTGAACCACAAGACGACGCTTTGGCCAAGGAAACGCAGGCAGGCATTGGAGAAGTGCTCGAACGTTACGAAAAATTTGAGTTCGCGCGGGCACTCGAAGGCATCTGGGGGCTGATCGCGCTCGCCGATAAATATCTGACGAGCGAACAGCCCTGGGCTTTGGGGGACTCGGCAGAAGATCAGGCTCGTAAGGCCACCGTGCTCTGGACGACCTCGGAATTGCTACGCATCGTCACCGCCCTCTCTCATCCGGTTTTGCCGCAAAGCACCTCCAAGATTTGGAACCAGTTGGGGCAAGCCGGTTCGGTTTCTGCATTCCCGTTAGATGGATTGCGTTGGGGACAGTTGGTGCCGGGCACGCAGCTTGGCAAGGCACAAACTTTGTTTCCACGGGTAGAAAAAACAGAAGCAGTCGAGAGGATTGAAGCAATGGCAAACGAAGAACTGAATCCCACAGCAGTCCCGTCTCCGGCCGCGGCTCCGTCCGCGGCACCTGCCACCGCCGCGGCAGCGCCGGCGGGTGTCGCGCAGATCGCCATCGATGATTTCGCCAAAATCGAAATGCGCGTGGGGCAAGTGAAAACTGCAGAACGCATCGTCGGCGCAGACAAACTGTTGAAACTCACGGTCGACATCGGCACGGAGATTCGTCAGATTTGTGCGGGCATTGCCCAATTCTATGAGCCGGACTCTTTGGTTGGCCGCAAGGTGGTTGTGGTCACCAATCTCGCGCCACGCAAATTGCGGGGCGTAGAGTCCAACGGCATGATCGTCGCAGCTTCCGTCGGCCCAGAAGGCCGCCCGGTCCTCGCCGGCTTCCAGGAGGACGTAGAAGTGGGCGCGCGCTTGAAATAACGCTCAACTTAAGTACCCGGCTTTTCGCCAGGCCAACGCTTATTCATTTGCACGTAATCATGGACCGGATCAACCGCAACGCCGCGCATCAAGGGCCGCACCCTCCGCCGTTCAGGGTGCGGAATTCTCTTTCCCCTTGGGCCGTCCTTGGCGAATCTCTGCCACTCTGCGTGATCTTTTTTCAGCTGTACCTTTACCCGGTAAACACCAGATGGATCTAATCGACTCACACGCCCACATTGACGCCGAGCAATTTGCTGAAGACCGCGCCGCCGTGCTCGATCGTGCGCGCGCCGCAGGCGTTTCCACCCTGCTTGCCATTGGCACCGGTCCCGGCCCGGAAAAACTCGACGCAGCCCTCCCCTACGCCGAGGCCCACGATTGGATCTACAGCACTGTCGGCATTCATCCGCACGACGCCAAAGAAGTCACACCGGAGCATCTCAGCGTGCTTGCAAAGCTTGCCGAGCACCCGAAAGTCATCGCTTGGGGCGAAATCGGTTTGGACTACTACTACGACCACTCCCCCAGGGACGTCCAAGAAAAAGTCTTCCGCGAGCAAATGTTCCTCGCCCAGGCTGCGAAGCTCCCCATTATCATTCACTGCCGCGATGCCTGGGACGACTGCCTCCGCATCCTCGAAGACGCTTGGAGCTCCACAGGCCTCGGCGGGATTTTGCATTGCTTTGGCAGCACACTTACGCACGCCAAGCGTGGCCTCGACATGGGATTCTTGATCTCCTTCGCTGGAAATTCCACCTACCCCAAAGCACAAAACATTCGTGACGTTGCGAAAGATTTGCCCCTAGCGAATATTTTGATTGAGACGGATTCTCCATACCTGGCGCCGCAACCTCACCGCGGCAAGCGAAATGAGCCCGCTTACGTTGGCGAGGTAGCAAACGCCCTCGCGAATGTGAGAAACTCTACGCAAGTGGAGATCGCCGCAGCTACCGCTGCAAATTTTCGGCGTTTCTTCCATCTTGCCCGGTCGAATGAATCTCCGGCTGGGCTGTCTCGCTAATCAGGGCAGCGGACCAGGAGAATTCCCATCACCTTACTAACCGCCAAGGAAATATTTGAGCTGGTTCGCGAAGACCTCTTCGAAGTCGAGCAGGAATTATCTCGGCAGAGCGTTGCGGCCTACCAGCCGGTTTCCGAAATCGCCAGCTATTTGTTGGGCGGGGGAGGGAAGCGCCTGCGACCCGCGCTGTTGTTGCTTTGCCATGGTTACGCTGCTGGACCGAAATCGAATGCGCGGAGCGCCATCAAGCTTGCTGCGGTAGTGGAGCTGCTGCATAGCGCCACTCTGATTCACGATGATGTGATCGATAGCGCCGATACCCGGCGTGGCCGCCCCTCGGCAAATTCACGCTGGGGAAATCATCGCAGCGTTCTCGTCGGTGATTGGCTGTACATGCAATCTTTTCAAATCGCTCTCGAAGAACGCAACTTCCGCGTCCTGGATATCCTGATCGACTTGACGCAAAAAATGGTCGAGGGTGAGCTCATTCAACTGAACAAGATGGGGCGTATGGACGTAACGGAAGAAGATGCTGTTACGCTCGCGACCTACAAAACTGCGTGCCTGTTCAGCGGCTGTGCCAGACTCGGCGGCGTGCTCGGTGGATTCGACGAAACCGATGAGAAGGCTTTGGACGATTTCGGGCGTTACGCAGGTTTGGCCTTCCAGTTGGTCGACGACTTACTGGATTTCACTGCCTCCAGCGAACAGTTGGGCAAACCAGTCTTAAGCGATCTGAAAGAAGGCAAGGTCACTCTGCCGCTGATCTACGCTATGGAAAATGGTCATCGCGAAGCCCGTGAACTCGTTGCACGCGTTTTAGAAGAAAAGGAATTTCACTCGGTTCAGCCGGAAACGCTGGTGGCGCTAGTTCGCGATTCGGGTGCTCTCGAGCGAACGCGCAATCTCGCCCACGAGTATGCTCGCCGTGCAAAAGGCTGCATCAATGGCCGTGGCGATTCCGAATATGCCCGGGCCCTGATGACTTTGCCCGATTTTATTCTGGAAAGGGAAAACTAAACAGGGTGACGTCCGCTTCGATGGTGGGGTAGGGATTTTTCTCGAGTTTGTTTTTCACAAAGAGCGTTGTTCAATTAAATTTGGTATCACCTACCATGCTCCCCTTCAAGCTCATCTACCACGAGCGCTACGATCTGAACCTTGGCGCCCACGTTTTCCCTTCGCAGAAATATCGCCTGATCCGAGATAAATTAATCAGCGACGGGATTGTCCAACCTGACGAAATCCTTCGACCCGAACCGGCCAACGATGCAGATCTATTGCGCGTTCATACCCAGGATTGGATCAGCAAACTGAAAACCGGCACACTGACCCTCAGCGACGTGATGAAGCTGGAGGTACCATACTCCCCCGAACTGGTCAGCGCGTTCTGGCTCGCGGCGGGAGGTACGATTCTTGCTGCTCGATCGGCGCTCGAGTGTGGTTTCGGCTGTAACCTCGGTGGTGGGTTCCATCACGCCCATGCCAGCCATGGCGAAGGATTTTGCGCGATTCATGATGTGGCCGTAGCCATTCGCAGGCTGCAGGCCGATGGCGCAATGCAAAAAGCCATGGTGATTGACACCGATGTTCATCACGGTAATGGCACTGCCGCAATTTTTGCCAGAGACAGATCGGTCTTCACGCTTTCGATTCACCAGCTGAATAATTACCCGGCATATAAGCCGCCGTCGGACGTTGATCTTGACATGGCGGACCACGTCACCGACAAAAAATATCTCCACACCTTGTTCCCCGCTGTGCGCTCTTCGATTGAATCTTTCGCGCCAGAGATGATCTATTACGTTGGTGGGGCGGACCCGTACTGTGAAGATCAGTTGGGTGGCCTCAAATTATCGATCGAAGGTTTACAGTTGCGGGATGCTGGAGTCTTTGAAGAAGCTCGCAAGCGCCAGATTCCTGTCGTGACCGTGCTTGCCGGTGGTTACGCCCGCCGCGTTGAAGACACTGTGCAAATCCACGTCAACACTATTCTCGCTGCTAGAGATGTTGCAGCCAGGTATCCGCAACCCGAAAAAGGGATCGCGAATAAAAAGTTGCCTGGCTGCGGCAACTCCAATATTGAGTGCTAAGTTACCCGGCAACCCGTATCCTGTCCGGTATGTCAGCGCGCTGAAGCCAGTGAATAACGTAGGACTGAAAGCTGACTATTGCTTCGCCGTCGCGGTGCTTTCTGTTCCCTCCCCATGTAGCACACGCTCAATTGCATCCGTCAACGACTTATCTACCGTGTCGGGATCAAATCCATCCGATCGAAACGCAATTTTTCCATCGCGCCCCATGATCACCGTAGTCGGGAACGAATTCACCGCGAAATAGGATTCCAGATTGTCTGCAAACAGCACTGTCGTTCTTGGTTTTACTTCTGCCAGGTAGGGCCCCACAAGGGTTTCATCATCGTCGCAATTCAATTCAAAAAACTGAATGTCCTTGGACCCCGCATAATGCGCAGCGATCTTTTCGAAATGTGGTTCAAGGATCCGGCACGGCCCGCACCACGTCGCCCAGAAATTCAGTACCACCACCTTCCCCTTGGTGTCCGCCAATGGGAAGGCCTCGCCGCCCGGGGCCTTGCGTAGTACAAATTCATACGGATTCTTGATTCCCGCGTTACGCACTGTTTTTGCGGGAAACAGGCTCGCGGAAACATCGTCAAACTGGTGCAACAGGTAATCTCCCAAGCCATCTTCCGAGCCATGTGCCAGTCGCCACGCATTCCCAATTTTTTTCCGGAGTTCCGCGCGGCTCGCGACACCGCTTCCATCGCCCGCCAACGCGAAGGCCCGCGCATACTCCTGAATCGCCGTGTTTGGATCTTTGCGGGCTTCGGCAATCTCCCCCAATTTCATCGCCGCCATGGCCGAAGGCTGCAGCGCGTAGCTTAGTTGGTAATCTTTTTGCGCGTTGGGGAGCTCATTCAACCTCTGGTACAACCGTCCGCGAACCAGCAGGACAGAGGCCTTGTCGTGCTTCTTGTCATTCTCCCAACTCTCGGTCGATTCACGAGGCGATTTATCGGTCAGCGAGGTTCGATCCACCAGTTCGAGTACCCGCGCACAATAGGAAATTGCGCGCCGCCAACCTGCCGCATCTCCGTTGCGCTCGAGCAACTGAATCGCCAGCACATTGATCGAAGCATCGTCCGGTCGCAGTGCCACCATTCGTTCCGCGTAATCCGTCGCCCGCGGGTAATCATCTACCTTCAAGCTCGATTCCACGATCGCGCGATAAATCTGTGACCTCTGTTGCGATTCTGGATGATTTTTCAGAAATGTCTCGAGGTTTCGCACCAAAGCCGCGCGATCGTTTCCAGCATCGTCGATCGCCTTTTGCAACTCTTGTTGTTCCGTAAGTGCTTCTTGTTTTTGAGCCGTCTTCGCTAGAGGCGCAGGCTTGGCGGCCTTGTCCGGTAGAGGGGCGTCCTGTGCATATGCCGATGCCACGGAAAGGCAAAGCAACAGCGCGATCAAACTGAGCGGAGGTACGATCGATCGGCGGAAGTTTGGCACCTGATCATTGTACCGGGCAAAAGAAAAAATTGCAGATTCGCCGGGGCAGCGAGCTACGTGCCGTTGACCTGAATTTCCCCTGAAACGGTATGCACCTCGACGCGGCCAGAGGAAGTTCCAATATGTGCCCGCAACGAGTGCTTATTCTGCTCTTCGATAATCACCGGAATGCTGGTGCGAATATCTCCAGAAGTTGCTTCCGCCGAAAGCAAAAAGCTAGCCGAATGCGGCACCTGGATATCGACCGATCCCGATACGGTCTTCAACTCCCAGAATCGATTGCTGCTGGGATTCCCTATGACGGATATGGGGCCGGAAATTACATGGGCCTTCACATCATTGTCCGCTCCATTGATTTTGATCGAACCGCTTACAGACGATACGTCTACCCGATCCGCTGGCCGATCAACTCTGATGGATCCAGAAGCCGCATTGGCCTTAACGTCACCTTTCACATCGGATATCTCGATGCTGCCAGATGCGCTGCTCACGCGCACATATCCTGATACCGTTCCGATATCGACAGAACCACTAGCGGCGGTCACCTGCACTTCGCGTTCGATCTGGTATATGTGCGTATAGCCTGAAGCAGTCGATACGTTGATGGGCCCCCGCAGTCTGTTGACGGTAAGTCCCCCGGACGCCAGGCCCGCGTCAAGTTGCGTATCCTTTGGCACTTCAATCGTGTAATCGATGGAGACATTTTTCAGGTATGTGGAATTCTTCCCGATGCGAATCGTGTCTCCGCGTTGTTCCAAAGGAGGATTCGATACGATCTCCTGGGCGCTTTTTTCGCCGTTGCCGAAAAGCGACCAGCCACCGGGCGTCACCTTGGCATGAATGTGTACCTGCCCGTCTTTGCCCACGTGAATATCGACGTTCCCAGATGGATTATCCAACTCGATCCGCGTATTCGGCCCGGTAACGGTAAAGGTCTTGTCAAAGGTGTTTTCCGCACCGGCCGCCAGATAGGGCGTAAAGGCGATTGCGGTTGCGAGTAAGGTGCTCGCGACAAAACTCGTTTTGCTGTGCGTCATAGGAACGATGTTCGCCCGGTGCATCAGGGCCTCCTGACGAAGATACGCAAATTGGCCGGTTTATGTTCCTGCCGCTTTAGCCGACTTAGAAAGAGCTTCGTTCAACGAACCCTGCCGATATCCCTCTAGGTCCAGGGAAACGTACGAGAAACCGACAGCTTTCAATGATTTAGCCATAGAAGCGGCCATTTCTGGGGCCAATCCGCGTTCGAGCTCCTCGGGAGCCAACTCGATACGCGCCAGTCTATCGTGCAGCCGGACACGAAATTGCCGGAATCCCAGCTCGCGTAGCGCTTGCTCGCCTTTCTCTACCAGTGTCAACCGCTCTTCTGTTACTTCTGTCCCATAGGGCAACCGTGAACTGAGGCATGCCGAAGCCGGGCGATTCCAGGAAGGCAAGTTCGCCCGCTCTGACAAGAACCGTATCTCGCTCTTATACAGTCGCGCTGCCAGCAAGGGAGTCAAAACCTTGTGCTCGGTTGCCGCCCGGTGTCCCGGACGAAAATCGAAAGTATCATCCGCGTTTACCCCGTACGCGGTCGCTTCAATCTTGCGATTCGCCGCAATCCTGTCCAGCACTGCAAACAGTTCATCCTTGCAGTAGTAGCACCGGTCGGCGGTATTCGCGCGGTATAGAGGATTGTCCATCTCGTTGGTCTGCACATATTCATGGCGAATGCCAGCTGAATGAAGGAAAATCTCCAACTGCTCGCGGTCGTAGGCAGAATAGCTAGGTGAAATGGCAGTCACCGAAAGCGCGCGGTCTCCCAAGACCGTATTTGCCGCCCAAGCCAGATACGCCGAATCGGTTCCCCCCGACAGGGCGACAAGCAGGGAACTACGCCGAGACAGGTTAGCGAAAAGCGCTTGCTCCTTCGCGCCGGCCTCTTCCAGAGAGCCATCACCGCTATGTATTTGCACCAAAGTTTTCATCGCAGCCTAGAGTATAACCCAGCCCCCAAAAATCAAACCGCAATGTGCATAGGCGAACTCTTGTTTTGGTCCTACTTAAAATCCAGCAAAACATCGACGGTCCCCTTGGCAGAATCAGTCTGCAACCAATGTCCCACCGTGTCGTAATGTATCGGCAACTGCTTAAACACCGTCTCGCGCTTAGCCGGTAGCTGTAGTCTCGTCAGCAGATCATCAAAAATCTTCTGGTCAAATACTTCCCCAGGAGTTTGCGGCCAGGCATCCCTGATCAGTTTCTCCCCCGCCAGCGACATGCCGGTAATGGTCATCGCGCTGAAATGGTATTGTGTGCCTTCGACCACGGACACGTTATAGGAAACCTTGTGCGCCTGATCGTCATAGATCGGTACCGGATTCAATTTCGCCTCCAAAAATCCCAGATGACCATATGCATCGCGCACCTGGTCCCATCCCTGTTCAATCTTGATTCCGTTGGCAACTTCGCCAGGCTTCATTCCCGCAGTAGTTGTTAGGGTGATTGCGGAAAGCGCCGAATTTCCACTCCATGTCAGGCCTTGCCATTGATACACCCCTCCCGGCGTGCAGGGTACGAAAACAGGAATCTGTTCCGGTAATTTCTGATTGGGATTGCCAGTGAGGCGGACTTCCGGTGGCCCCAGCGTCGCCCGCAAATTTCCCAGTTCCTGGTATATCGGTCGGATCGATTCTGCCAGGAAAATATCAATCGCCATGCGTGAATAGGGCTTGCCACGAATCTCCGGCATGTGTTGCAGCACGGCTTTGTCATCTTTCAAATTTGGATCGCTGAATTCGATGCTCGCAATTTTTGGGGCAATCCCTTCCACGTGAAATTGCTGCAGTGAACCATCTGCCAGGGGATTCACGATCACTTCGTGCCCCACTGTGGCAACAGTTCCTTTCGAAGCCAGAAACGCGGCGATCGAGTTGCCGGCGATATCCACTACGGTTCCGCCTTCGGGCAGAGTGCCGTCGTAAAAAGGTAAATCCCGCCGAATGGCGTCGCCCAGTTCCGAATCCGAAAACCACGGGAAATTGTCGAACGTAACTTTCAGCCGGGGATTTTCTTCGACGGTGTAAGTGACGATGACTGCGTCATTTTTCGTGTTGAAACTGTAGTTCACTTTGGCGAACAGTCCCGAGCGCAGTAGGATGTCCGCTGCTGCCTGTAAGTCTGCGCGGGCAACTTGCGAGCCGATCGCCAGCCCGGTAAGTTCAACCAGTTGCGGTTCCCTGAGGGTCTTGAGTCCTACGCCATGAACTTCTTTGAGTGCGGCGGTTGCTGGGGTTTGAGAAAATGTCGATGCAGCAATAGACAGTAACGCGACGAGCAGAACTAGACGGTGTCGCATGACCCTAGTCTAGCGGAAAATCTCGATTCCTTCACTCGCCCCAACGGTCCCACGCGGCTGTCAATTCGTCACAGCGATGTTCGCCAATGTGCGGCGGAGAAACCCCTCGGCGCTTCAGGTGCCCAGGCGCGGTGCGTATGCGTGGGTTATGGGTTTCCGTTCTTGCCCTCCTACCCCTAAAAAATCGCCTCCTCGCGCGGTTGCGGCGGCAACGCCTTGTACCTGTCCTTCACCCATTCCGGAAACTCTGGCGCATTCAGTGGGGGCCGGCCTCGCGTGATCGCCCAATGTTCGATCCATCCTCTTCCTTCTTCTCCGACATACTCATCCGGCATCCCGTACGCATCATCGCCCAAGGCGTCCTGCAACGTCACGAATTCGTACCCGCGTTTGCGCAAAAGATCCAGTAGCTCGTCGATATGCTCGGCCTCCAACCAATTTGCGTGCAGTAACAGAACTTGTTTGGGCTCGTAGCCGATCAAGTCCTTCGAAAACTTTTCGTAGTAATCAAATACGCTCGTCGTATACGCTAGATAAGCACTCACCAGCTTCTGCTCCAGCGCGGTGTCGCCCCGCTTCCGGGCCTCTTCGTAGACGCCTGCAAAATTCCAGTCCCAACCATCCATCGTCACGGGAGCGATGCGGTATCCTCGCCCAATCAGGAACCCTTCGGCCTCTCGTCGCGTTTGTAAATCCCGGCCGGTATCAAGAAAAGGGTGCCGGAAGTACCGCAGCTTCATTTTGTGCTGGAATAACAAAGTCTTGGTGACCGTTTCGCCCCTAACGACATCATCTTCCCAGGCCTGGAGTGGAGCATTGTTCAAGGATGTATGGCTGAAGGTGTGGTTTCCCAGTTCGAATCCGCTCTCGAGCCACATATTGAGCGCCTTGATCCTCGCGTCGACTTCACCCTCTTTGTACAGTTTCCGCTCGTTCACAAATCCAACGGTGGGAACTTTCTGTTCTTTCAATGTCGACAGAAGTTTTGCGGTCATCTCCGTTATTTCTGTCGCGGTCATCGAGGTCGCTCCGCCAGCTGGAAGATCGTCAATCGTGATCGCAATCGCCCGCTGCGGAGCGTTCTGCGCCAGCAGTGGCGATCGAGCCAGTACCAGACCCACTAGGGCACTCATCATCCGCAACCGGGACTTAGCGTTCACTGTTTCTCCTCTGAGCGTGCGCAGCACGCCAAATACAAGTGCCAGGGTCTAGAATCACGGGCAGCGTCGAAGGGGCCTGGCCATCCTCATCGTTGTGTGTATTTATGCGATATAGAAAATGAGCGTTCAGAAAACGACAGAAAACTACTCCACGGTGACCGACTTCGCCAAATTCCTCGGCTGGTCCACGTCGCACCCGCGCCTTACGGCTATGTGATAGGCCAGCAATTGTAGCGGCACAATCTCGAGCATTGGCGAGAGCAAATCCGGCGCCGATGGCAATTCAATAACATGATCGGAAGCCTCTTTGGCCAAGCGATCACCGGCGGTAACGACCGAGATCACAATTCCATCCCGCGCCTTCACCTCCTTAATATTGGAAATGCTCTTTTCATAGAGCGTCATGGATGCCGGGTCATTCTCGTCCCGCGTCGCCAGCACCACCACCGGTAAATTCTCATCGATCAGCGCGTTCGGTCCGTGCTTCATCTCACCCGATGGATATCCCTCCGCGTGAATGTAGGAAATTTCTTTCAGCTTCAACGCACCTTCTAGCGCAATCGGATAATGTATGCCGCGTCCTAAATACAAGAAGTCCGTCTGCCGGAAAAATTGCCGGGCCAAGTTCTCGTAGAATCCGGTCTCTTCGGCCTGCAGAATGGTTTCGATCTTGTGGGGGATTTGCGTGAACTCCAGCATCAACTTCCGGGCCGCCTCCGGCAATAATTTCCCCCGCACCTGTCCAATATGCGATGCCAGCAGCAGCAACGCCGCCAGTTGCGAAGTAAACGCCTTCGTTGATGCCACGCCAATTTCCGGCCCTGCGTGTGTCAGGATCGTTCCGGCCGCTTCGCGGGTAATCATCGAACCCTGTACGTTGCAAATCGCGAGCGAAGCCGAACCTTTTTGCTTGGCTTCGCGCTGCGCTGCGAGAGTATCCGCTGTTTCGCCCGACTGGCTGATACACACCGTCAACGTCTTGGAGTTAATGATTGGGTCGCGATAGCGGAACTCGCTGCCGTAGTCCACTTCGACGGGAATCCGTGCCAACCGCTCGATCATGAATTTTCCGGCAAGTCCCGCATGCCAACTAGTCCCACAGGCCACGATGCGCACATTCTCAAATTCGCACAACTGCGGTTCCGTCAATCCAATCTCATCGATAAACATTTTCCCGGTATCTTGAGAAATTCTTCCGAGCATTGTGTCGCGCACAGCGCGCGGCTGCTCAAATATTTCCTTCTGCATGAAATGTTTGTAGCCGCCCTTTTCTACCATGATTGGGTCCCACGAAACGTGGTGAGCCGGGCGCTCTACTGGTTTCCCATCGAGATCGGTGACACGCACTCCTGTGGCCGTTAGGACAGCGACATCCCCATCCTGCAAAAAGAATATCTCCCGCGTATGTTCCAGCAAGGCCGGAATGTCGCTGGCTACGAAATACTCGCCCTCTCCCAAGCCAATCACCGAAGGCGGTCCCATGCGCGCCGCGATCAGCTTCTGCGGATCTTTCGCCGATAGGAACACCAGGGCATAAATCCCACGCAATTCTCGGAGCGTCTTCCTTACCGCATCTTCAAACGGCAAATCCTTTGCGTATTTCTCCACTAAATGTGCGACTACTTCCGTATCCGTTTCGGTTACAAACTTATGGCCTTCCTTCTGCAGCGTCTCTTTCAATTCAAAATAATTCTCGATAATCCCGTTGTGCACCACAACGTACTGGCCGGTGCAATCCCGGTGCGGGTGCGCGTTTTCTTCCGTCGGCCGGCCATGGGTAGCCCAGCGGGTATGCCCAATCCCGTACGTACCTTCAATCGGCGATTTCCTGATCGCCTCCTCGAGGTTGCGCAGTTTCCCCGATGCTCGCCTCAAATGCAGTTTGCCGTCCGCTCCAACAACGGCAATTCCGGCGGAGTCATACCCCCGATATTCCAGCTTGCGAAGTCCCTCGACAATCACCGCAGTGACTTTCTTAGAGCCGATATAGCCAACAATCCCGCACATCGAATCGTTCTCCTGTCAGAAACACTTTCAGAGTAACACGGGAGGGAGCGTTGCCTCGGAAAAGGGAATTGAGATTGGCTGGGGAGTTACCGAATGGGCTGGTTTGGCACGCGCTGCAATTCAAATGTGTTTAGCCTGCCGTTCGCGTCAAAATAAAACGTGGCTCTGGCCGTCACCGGCTGCATCTTCTCGATATCAATCTTTCGGATTACCGTCACCACGGTTCCCGGTTTGTCCGAACGCTCTTCCGCGTACCCCTGGCTGGAAAGATACTGCGACACATTCGCGCGGGGAGTCCCCGGGGGCACGCTCTTCTCCAGCATTTCCTGGATGGGTTTCAGTGCCGGATCATCCGTTTTCAGCATTTTCTGGCAACCGCTCCCTCCGCCCACCACAAGCGCGACGAGCAGCAAGACGCGAATTCCGGAGGTCCTGTTCAAAGCAATTTCAGTGAGCGATTGTTTGCGGTTCAGCAAGCGTGGGACCCTACTCAACGATCTCGAAGCGGTATTCTTCAATCACCGGATTTGTCAGCACTTCTTTGGTGATTCTTTCGACCTGCTTTTGCGCTTCCTCGCGCGTCAGCCCGTCCAGGTCCAGCACAAAAAACTTTCCTTGGCGAACTTCGCTCACCTGCGCAAAACCAAGGCCAATGAGCGCGTGGTGAATCGTTTTCCCTTGAGGATCGAGCACGGTGCGTTTTGGCATTACCCAAACGTGAGCTTTCATACAGGAAAGTATATCAATTCCAATGCGCCGGTTCACGCAGGCTGATTCAGATATCTCAATTTTTCTTCGGCGGAGAGGAAAGCGCTGTGGAAACCCTGCGTGATCACTCGCATCAATTCTCCTTCACTCAGTCCCATGGTGTACACGTGTTGATATTCCTCGAGCAGCGTGGTGTGGAACATCGCAGGATCATCTGTCGACAGTGCCACCGGTATGCCGCTGCGAAAAAGGCTCGGAAAAGGATGTGCGGACAAAGTTGCTCCTTTACCCATTTGCACTTCCAGCGCGCCGGTCCGCAAATTGCTGACCGGGCAGATCTCCAACGTAATTCCGCGCTCCTTCAGCATCTCCATCAGCGATTCATCATGAATCGCTCCAATTCCATGTCCGATCCGTTCCGCGCCCAGAATCTCCACCGCTTCCCAGATTTTCTCGGGTCCGCCGATCTCTCCCGCATGGATCAGGCGGTGCATCCCATATTCTTCGGCTTGTTCGTAAACCTCTTGGAAAGACTGGGTGGGGAGGCTCAACTCGTCGCCGCCAATTCCGAACGCCACGATACGGCTCGATTTGCACTTGTGCGCCCATTCCACCACATCCATTGCCGCTTCTGGCCCGAATTGACGCACGGCGTCGAAAATCCAATTTACGCGCAGGCCGCGCGATTCAAATGGCTGCGTAGCCAGAAGCAAAGCTTCAAAATTCCTCTGCGGATCTTGGCCACGCAGGAGCATGATCCCCACGGACAGGGTAAATTCTGCATACACCACGTTCTGCGATAGCAATTCCTCGCACACCGCCCCGGCCAAAAATCCAAAATCTTCCGGTTTGCGCAGATAGGAGGTCACCCACTTGAAGGTCTCGATGAACTCCGTGAAATCCTTATACGCGTAACGCCGCAGTACTTCTTCTGTGCTGATTTTCACGCCGCTACGCAGAGCCAAGGCCTGTGCAATCGCCGGCCGGATCGACCCTTCCAAGTGCAGGTGCAATTCTGCCTTCGGTAGCGCGGCGATGCGTTCCGGTAGTTTTAGAGAATTCACACGCAGAGTTTAGCAGGGCAGGACAGCAGAGAGTAGCGTGGTTTCGTTCTCCGGGTGCGCATCCGCGTTTTTTGAGGGTGGGCCCCGACGCTTTTTCCTTAGCGACTTTTTGGGCTTCACGCGCAGATCAGTGTGGCAGCTGAGGCCGCCCGGCATTGATCCACGCCGTCAGCCAGTACGACCCAACATCGCTTGACGCGTCTGACAACTGTTTAATCAACGACGCTGCGGTCAAATTGTAAAAGCGGTCGTAATATTCGTCGGTGTAGGAGCCCAGCCCCTGCTTTGCTTTTTTATCCGCGAGCAGGATAGACTCCACCTGGCTGTGCGCCGATAAGCACGAATCAAACGCATGATCCGTGGGATCGTTGATGTAGGATGCATCGCGCGGACTCATCGGGAAGAACGATCCATATCGATCGACGAGCACGGCGTTGAAGCGTTCATTCACCCCGGATTGCCCGCTCAGCTTCCCGTCAAAGTTTTCCGTGGTGTTGAACGGGTCGCTGGCTTCGGCTACGTAATTCGCTAAAAATGCTGCATCTCGCTTGGCGTCTTCCCAATGGCCGTTCTTCAGGTCTTCGGTCAGCTTTGCATTGTAGACGCCGATCTGCCAGGGAAGAAGGCCAGTCGCGGTGACCTTTGATTTGCCGTATTTCGCGATTGCCGCCTGATAGCTTCGCGGCAGCGCTTCAAACGGAAACTTCCCATACTTATCGAGTTCGATGAAGTGGTTGTTCCGTTCGGCTGGATTTTTATCCACCAGGTTTAGTGTGTCGTTGACATGCTGTATGAAGTAGTTGCGATTGGCTTCGAAGAATCCCCGCACATCGCTTGGTAGGGTATCGACGGCATGGTTGATGATCAACCGCTGCGCGTTATTTCCCCAGGCCAGGCTTAACTCGGGTGAGCACAACGCTAGAAACGCCGCCGCTACAGCAAGCCACACCTTGGCATTTGCCTTCTTCTGAGAGTGCCGGAACATCCGAACGTGCCTCACTTGGTGGCGGCGGATAACCTAAGCGTACTCTTTCTACGGCCATAGAAATAATAAATCACCAGGCCTATGGCCAGCCAGGCAAAGAACCGGATCCAGTTCATGATGGGCAATCCTGCCATCAACAGCAGGCACGTCAAAATTGTCAGCGTGGGAGCAAGCGGCCCACCGGGTGCACGGAAAGCGCGTGGACGGTCCGGCTCGCGATAGCGCAAAATCAATACGCCGCCCCCCACCAGGGCAAACGCAAAGAGCGTTCCAATGTTCGAAAGATCGGCCAGCGTTCCAATGTCCAACAATCCCGCTGGAATACCCACCACAAACCCCGCCAGCCACGTCGAAAAGTCAGGGGTGTGAAACCGTGGATGGACTCGTCCGAAGATTCGCGGAAGCAACCCGTCGCGCGACATTGCAAACCAGACCCGCGCTTGCCCCAACTGGAAAACGAGCAAGGATGAGATCATGCCCATCAAAGCCCCGAGCAGCACGATCAACCGTACGCCCCCAAAATGCAGCTTCTTCATGGTGTTGACTACCGGTGCGGCATCGTCGATCAGCGTCTGCCAGGGCACTAAACCAGTGAGCACCACAACCACGCTGATGTACAAAATAGTGCAAATCACCAGGGTCGCGATAATTCCACGAGGCAAATCCCGCTGCGGATTCTTGCATTCCTCCGCTGCCGTGGAGACCGAATCGAAGCCGATATAGGTAAAAAACACGATTGATCCCCCGGTCAAAATTCCGGGCCAGCCATTGGGCGCGTAGGGATGCCAGTTTGCAGGATGAATGAAGCGCGCTGCAAATCCCACAAACACCAAAATCGCGATGATCTTCAGCAGCACCATGACGTTGTTGGTTTCGGCCGATTC
>DATFZN010000027.1:0-59490 GCA_035314425.1 Candidatus Acidiferrum sp.
TCTGTGCGCCCTGGGAGCGGCGACTTTTGCGATTAGCGTCGAGGAAATCCTGCATTCCCCGGACTGACGAATGGAAGAACACATAAAGCCGATCACCGAGTGGTTCAATCATCTTTTTGGCCCACTGGTGCTGCGATTCCTTCATCTCTTGCACTTGCAACCTCTCGATTACGAGCGCCCGATTCCTGAGTATTTGCTCATGTGCCTGTTCACACTGTTGCTTGGCACGCTGTTCGCCCTTTTTGTTCGCTCCCGCCTTTCTGTCGACCGCCCGGGTCCCACACAGCAAATCGCTGAGCTGCTGCTGACCAACCCGCTCGGTTTTGGAATTAAGGATCTGCTCGAGGAGAATGCTGGCCCCCACGCCTCGCAATTTATCGCCTTTACGGGGTCTGTTTCTATATTCATCCTGCTCTCCAATCTTTTGAGTATCTTCCCCGCACTAAGCTCTCCCACGGGTGATACCACCGTCCCATTCAGTTGCGCTCTGCTCACCTTCTTGTACTTCAACTGGCAGGGTTTGCGTCACCACGGTCTGCTAGGCTACGCCAAGCAGTTCGCCGGCCCCATGCCCGCCCTCTCTCCACTGATTTTTCCTGTCGAAATCATCAGCACCAGCGCACGGCTGCTCTCGCTCACTGTGCGTCTCTGGGCCAACATTTTTGCCAGCGACCTGATTTATATGATTTTCTTGGTAATCCTGGTGGCTCCGGTGTCGGCGGCCTGGCAGAAGAGCCCGCTATTGGGCATCGCTCTTGGCGTTTTTCCGGCCTTTATCCCGATGCTGTTTGTCGGTTTGCATATTTTCGTCTCGATTATCCAGACCTACGTTTTCACAGTGCTGCCATCGATCTATCTCGGCCAAGCCATAGCCGACGAGCACTGAGGTTAGAGCGTCGGGTCCCGACACCAGCCCGCGTTCTCCGTCAGACTTTTTTTCGCCGTACAGCGTGAGACCGGTTGTTCTACGCCGAGCCGGGAACCACCCACTGGCGGTAATTCAAGGAGGAAGTATATGAAGAAGTCAGCGATGATTGTTTCTGCTTTAACAACACTCGTACTGTTTGCCCCGACCGCTTTCGCTCAGGAAGCAGCAGCCGCTGGATCGAACACCCGAGGGCTGATGGCGATTGCAGCCGGTTTTGGCATGGCTCTTGCCGCATTTGGCGGCGCACTCGGTCAGGGCAGAGTCGCATCAGCGGCTTGCGAGGGCATGGCGCGGAATCCCGGTGCAGCCGCCAACATCCGTACCGCGATGATTTTGGGCCTCGTGTTTATTGAAACCTTGGCACTGTTCACACTGGCCATCATCTACCTCAAGGCTTAAGCTTCTGAACCAGTTTCAGAATTGCCGCCCGCTTCGATTCACCGAGGCGGGCTTCGATTTTCATTGGTCAGCTGCCGCACTTGGACCAGCTGTAGACATTCCCGCTGGTAAGCGTTAGATTCTGCGTGAAGGCGGACGTTACGAGTAAGACAGTCCTTGGCTTCATTTTCCTAATTGCCTACATGGCGATCGCAGCCGCGAGTTACTTCTTTAGTGCGGGCCAGATCGATCTCCCTCTCGCTTGGCTTTATTTCATCCTTAATCTGGTGATTGGGCTCTCCTTCAGTCTTGTTCTCGCACGCACCGCTCCGGATCTCATTGCCGAGCGTTTGAAGCCTGGCCCGGGAGAGCAAGATCACGTCACCAAGATTGCCGGCCTGTTGCTCCTCTTGCTCCAGTTGATTCTCGCCGGTCTGGATGTCGGCCGATATCACTGGACTGCGCCGACAAGTGCTGCTGTCCAAATTGCTGCACTCGTGCTGGCTATGGTTGGCTACAGCCTGGCGGCCTGGGCCACCTATACCAATCGGTTTTTTTCCTCCGCGGTGCGGCTGCAAACCGATCGCCAGCAGGTAGTCGTTGACCAGGGGCCATATGCCTACGTGCGACATCCCGGCTACACCGGCATCATTGTGTATCTGATGTTCAGCGGTCTGGCCCTGGGCTCTTGGATCGGCGCACTCGTTGCCGGCTTGCCGATGTTGCTCTTGATTCTCCGCCGGACCGTCCTCGAAGACTCGATGCTTCAGAAAGGCTTGCTGGGTTACGAGGCCTACGCCGCGCGCGTCAAATACCGCTTACTCCCAGGCGTTTGGTAGTTTTTGGTTCATGGAGGACCATAAAGACTCGGGCCCCGAGGAAAACGAATTACCGCGCAGAAAGCATCAGGTGCTGGGTGAGCGCAAGACCAATGACGTGGCTCGGTGCCAGCCCGAGATACACCGTAGCCAAGACTGTAACCGCGACCACTACAGCTGTGGTAATGCTTAACCCGGCTGGAGCGTCTGCCGGTACCGGGCCCTTGTGGTCATGCATATACATCACGACGACGATCCGCAAATAGTAGTACGCCCCGATGATACTGTTGATGGCCATCAGCACTGCGAGCCAGATCAACTTTGATTGGATCGCTGCTGTAAATATGTACAGCTTGCCGAAAAATCCGGCGGTAATCGGCAATCCCAAGAAGGAGAACAAGAACAGGCTCAACGCTGCGGCCGCAAAGGGTTGCCGCGTTCCGAGTCCCGCGAAATCATCCACATTGAGATAGCGCTCACCTCGTCCGCCCAAATCCGAAATGATCGTAAATGCTCCCACGGAAACCAGTGCATAGCTCAGAAGGTAGAACAGCACGGCTGCATAGGCCCGAGAAGCCCCACCATCAACATCGGACTTCGTAAACGTGACTGCCGCCAGCGCCACCAGGATGTAGCCCGCGTGCGCAATCGAGCTGTACGCCAACACTCGCTTGATGTTCGTTTGCACCAGTGCTCCAAGATTGCCCACGAACATCGTCAGCGTCGCCAAAATCCAGAATGCCCAGAACCAATAGGTGGTCGCCGCATCGATGCCCGCAAAAATCCTCAACAGAAGTGCAAACGCGGCTGCTTTTGGCCCAGCGGAAAACAGGGCGGTCACCGGTGTTGGTGCGCCCTCATAGACATCGGGTGTCCAAATCTGGAACGGGGCGATCGCCACCTTGAAGCCCAAGCCAACCAGAATCAGCGTCAAACCGAGCCTCAGCATGGTGCTATGAGAATCTGCCGTTGCCAACGTTGCCAGATTCGTTGAGCCGGTCACGCCGTAGACCATGGCAATTCCGTACAGGAAGAAGGCGGTTGCGAACGATCCCAGCAGGAAATACTTCATTGCCGATTCGCTCGACTTGATTGAGTCTCGTCGGTAACCCGCCAGTACATAACTGGAGATCGAAGACATCTCCAAGCCGATAAACGCAGTGAGCAATTCCTGTGCGGAGGCCAACACGCCCATTCCGGCGGTCGCAAACAAAATCAACGCATAAAATTCCGCCGCTTCGAGATTTTCCCGCCCGAGATACGTATCGGAACCCAAAATGACCAGGAACCCAACCAGGCCAACCAGCCAGTGGAAGAACAGGCTAAACATATCGAACTGAATCAGGCCAGAAAATCCGCTGCCCCAGGCTCCAAAGAACGTGCTGAGCGTTCCCATGGCAACTCCCGTCATCGCCAGTAGCGTCAACGCTTGCCGGTTCTTCAAAAAAGGTTGCAGCAGCATCAACAACACGCCGGTGCCACACCAGATGATTTCTGGCAGTACTCGGAGAATATCTCCTATTTGCGGAATCATTAGCGGCCCGCCAACCTTTCCGTTGATAGCTCAGCCGGATTTGCGGCGGGCATACCTGGGAGCGCTGGCGTAGCGCCTGGAACAAGCGCCTCATGCATCTGATAGCCGTTGCTCTGCTCTAGCACTTTGTGACTGGCAGCAGCGATCCGTCTCGTGAAGAAGGGCGATTGCACACCCATCCAGAGAGTGAGTACGGCCATGGTGACCAGCAGCCATCTCTCGCGCGCGGATGTGTCCGGCAGTTCGCGGTTCTTGGCATGGGTGATATCGCCAAAGAATACCCGCTGATACGCCCACAGTAGGTAACACGCGGATAGGATTACCCCGGTGGCGGCCCAAGCAGCCCACTTCCAATTGACTTGATAGGTTCCGAGCAAAATCAAAAATTCCCCAACGAAGCCGTTCAGCATCGGTAAGCCCATCGACGCTAGCGAGATGAACAGAAAAAACGCCGCCAGCCGAGGCATCGGCGTAGCAAGACCGCCGTATTCTGAAATTTCAAATGTGTGCCGGCGGTCGTACAGCATTCCGACCAGCAAGAACAAAGCGCCAGTGGAAATTCCGTGCGCCAGCATCTGGTAAACCGCGCCCTGCATCGCGATATTCTGGAACGCGAAAATGCCCAGTACCACAAATCCCAAGTGACTTACCGAAGAATAGGCCACGAGCTTTTTCAGGTTGGGCTGCACCAAGGCGACCAGTGCGCCATAGATAATTCCGACAATCGCCAGCACTCCAACATAGGGAGCGGCTTTGTGCGACGCATCGGGAAACAACGGCAGACAGAAGCGAATCATGCCGTAGGTGCCCATCTTCAGCAGCACGCCAGCCAAAATGATCGATCCGGCGGTTGGGGCTTCGACGTGTGCATCCGGCAGCCAGGTGTGCAGAGGGAAGAGCGGAACCTTGATGGCAAATGCCACGAAGAACGCCAGGAACAGCAGCATCTCGGTGCGGGCCGGAAGCACCAGTACGCCCGTCTGCAGCAAGTGTTGAATCGTCGGCAGGTCGAATGTGCCGGTGGAGTTATAGAGCCAGACTATGCCCACCAACATCAGGATCGAACCAGCCATGGTGTAGAGCACGAACTTCACCGCAGCATAAATCCGGCGGTCGTGACCCCAGATGCCGATCAAAAATGCCATGGGGATCAGCATGATTTCCCAGAACACGAAGAAAAGAAATAGGTCGAGCGACAGGAACACGCCGACGACGCCCACTTCCAGCAACAGCAGCATCACGTGGAATTCTTTCAGCCGGAAATGCACCCCTTTCCAGGAAGCCAGCACACTGATGGGCATGAGGAAGGTCGTCAGGATGACCAGAAACATGCTGATGCCATCGACACCCAGGTGATAGTTTATCGGCGGCGCCGCGATCCATTTGTGAAACTCTTCCAATGAATATCCTGCCGCGCCAATAGGAACGGTCCAGAGCAGCGCCAGGGAGAAGAGGAATTCCACGAGGGAAATCAGGAAAGTAATCCGACGGATAAACAATTCATCGTCGTTTTTCAGGAGCAACAGCGCGAGCGCGCCAACAGCCGGGAAGAAGATCAGGACCGAGAGGAGATGTCCGCTGGCTACCATTAGCGCACCCCGCCTATCACCGTTGGGGTAAAAGCATTCCGAAGTATCGGCCAGAAGATGATCCCGAATACTACAATCGCTCCAATCACCACCCACACCGCGTAGCTGCGCGTATTGCCCGATTGCGTCTGCCGCACGGTGTCCCCCACAGCTGTGGTGCCGTGCGCGATTCCGTTCACCGTGCCGTCGATCACCCCCACATCTACCACTTTCCAGAGGATGTTCCGTGACAGCCACACCAGGGGGCCGACAATCGCCGCTTGATAAAGCTCATCGACATAATATTTGTGGTACAAAAGTTTGTGCAAGCCCGACGACGTCCCTTGCTTCGCTCCCTTGGCGTACATCTTCCAGGCCACGAGCAAGCCGATTACTCCTGCAGCTACGGCAACTCCGGAAAGAATCAACTCCAGCGAGTGTGCCGCTGCTCTATCGACGCCAGCAACCTCATCCATCCCAAAAATCGGAGCAAGGAAATCGGCAAAATAATCCTTGCCACCCCAGAACGAGGGAAGTGCGAGCCATCCGCCAACCAAGGAAAGCAGCGCCAGGATTATCAATGGTACCGTCATATTTGCCGGAGATTCGTGGACATGTACCTTGCGCGGGTCGTAGCGCATCTGGCTGAAGAAGGTCAGGAAAATCAACCTAAACATATAAAACGATGTCAACACAGCGGCGAGCAAACCGACCGCGTAGAGAGTTTTTCCTCCAGGCTCGGAGTTATACGCGCCAAACAGGATCGCGTCCTTTGAAAAAAATCCCGCAAACGGTGGAAAACCTGCGATCGCGATGGTGCCCGCCAGCATGCAGTAGAAGGTAATCGTGATCTTCGAGGCGAGCCCGCCCATCTTCCACATATCCTGCTCGCCACCCATTGCGTGAATCACGCTGCCCGCCGAGAGGAACAGGAGTGCTTTGAAGAAGGCGTGAGTCATCAGGTGAAAAATGCCCGCGCCGAATGCGCCAACACCGCAGGCCAAGAACATGTAGCCCAATTGGCTAACGGTTGAATACGCCAAAACTTTCTTGATGTCGGATTGCACCAGGCCGATTGTCGCCGCAAAAAATGCTGTCGCGCAGCCGATGACGGCGACCGTATACATGGCTGTTGGCGCGTGCGTAAACAAGATGTGGGAGCGGGCAACGACATACACGCCGGCGGTGACCATGGTTGCCGCGTGGATCAATGCGCTCACCGGCGTTGGGCCTTCCATCGCGTCCGGCAACCACACATACAATGGAATCTGTGCGGATTTACCCGTCGCGCCCATAAACAGCAGCAGGCACGCCACGGTTAGAATGCCAAATGATCCAAGCGGTTCAACAGCTACGCTCGACTTCGCTGCCGCTGCAAATATCGTTTGGAAATCCAGCGAGTGGAACGTCCGGAATAACAAAAACATACCGAGCATGAAGCCGAAGTCCCCAATGCGGTTAACGATGAACGCCTTATTGCCCGCGTCCGAGGCCGATTTCTTCAGGAAGTAGAAACCGATCAGCAGATAGCTGCACAAGCCCACGCCTTCCCAACCGACGAAGAGCAAAACGTAGTTCGCGGCCAGAACCAGAATCAGCATGAAGAACATGAATAGGTTTAGGTAAGAGAAGAACCGGTAGTAGCCGCCTTCATGCGCCATGTATCCGGTGGAGTAAATATGAATCAGGAAGCCGACCCCGGTCACCACCAGCAGCATCACGACCGTGAGCTGATCGAGCTGCAAGTCGAAGCCGATCCGCAGGTCGTTGTAGGCGACAATCCAGTCAAAAAATTCCTTGCGGAAGAGTATCTGTCCGCTGACAAAGAATTCGCGTACGGCTTCTAGCGCGCACAGAAATGACAGACCCGTCGAACCCAGGGCAACCGTATTCACGGTCTTGTGAGACCAGTTTGAGCCCAACAAACCATTGATGGCTGAGCCCACGAGCGGCAGCAACGGAATGATCCAGAGATAGTCGAGTATCGGATGTAGAGGCATTAGAGTTTGAGAAGATTCACGCGTTCCACGTTGAGCGATCGGCGGTTCCGCGCTGTCAGAATAATAATTCCAAGTCCCACAGCCGCTTCCGCGGCCGCCACCACTATCACAAACAAAACGAACACTTCACCGTCCGGTTTCCCCAGAGCCCGACTGAAAGCCACGAACGCCAGATTGACGGCATTCAGCATTAGTTCAATCGCCATGAACAGCGTGATGATGTTGCGCTTGAAAACAAAAGCGATGATGCCCAGACCAAAAAGGACAGCGCTCAGAATAATGTAATAGTTTGTCGGGACCATTCCCTAGTTCTCCCGCTGGGCCAGAACGATCGCGCCCAGAATTGCTATAAGAATCAAGAACGACGTCAACTCAAAGGGATACACAAAATCCGTAAAAATCAGCATGGACAGCGTCTTGGACGAAGTCAGCGAACCGTTCGCCGTTGCAGCGGGCAGATCGCCGGTGGAATGTGCGATTGCCGCGGCAATCAATCCGGCAATCGCAACGGCCAAAGGGATACCGCCAAACGTGGCCAACTTCGAGAAATTTGTGCGTTCCTCTTCGCCGTCGTTTAGCAGCATGATCACGAAAATGAACAGCACCATGATTGCGCCGCCGTAAACGATGATCTGCACTGCGGCTACGAATTCAGCACCGAGCAACAAGTACAAACCGGCCAACGCAACCATCACCATGATCAGCGAAAGCGCACTGTGAATCGGGTGCCGTTGCAAAATCAGACTTACTGCGCCGATCACCGCTAGCGCTGCCAACACGAAGAAAATCAATATCGAAGGAGTCATTGGCGCGTTCTCCAAAGAATCACAGCGCTGGTGAGAATCACATTGGCGATCGATACCGGCAGCAGGAACTTCCAGCCGAAGCTCATCAACTGGTCATACCGGAAACGGGGAAGCGTGCCGCGCATCCAGATGTAGACGAACAAGAAAATGAACACCTTGGCGAAGAACCAGAATGGACCTTGAACAATTCCATTTACCTGCGGGAAAAGCAGCAGAGCGGCGCCAAGCAGGGTGAGTATTGTTCCTATGCCGGGAAGCAGGATTCGCCCGAAAATATTTTCGTAGCGGATTCCGTCGAAAATCACCCACAAGCCGAAAGGAATTAGGATTACGGATGGTAAGTAAAATGTGAATGTCCAGGAGGCAGGGAAGGGAGAGAGCCAGCCACCAAAGAACAAAATTGTCGCCAAGCAGGACACCGCAATCATGCTGGTGTATTCCGCGATGAAGAACATTGCGAACTTCATGCTCGCGTATTCCGTGTGGAATCCGGCGACGAGTTCCGATTCCGCTTCCGGCAAGTCGAACGGCACGCGGTTGGTCTCCGCAATCGCCGAAATGAAAAAGCAGGTGAAGCCAATAATTTGCGGGAAAATATTCCAGCTGAGCAGTCCGTTGCCGGAGGTTCCTTGCTGCTCGACAATCTTCCGCAGACTGAAATCGCTTGCGATGAGCAGCACGCCAACGACCGATAGCGTCAACGAAAGTTCGTAGCTGATCATCTGCGCTGAGCTGCGCAATCCACCGAGCAGCGAATACTTGCTGTTTGAGCCCCATCCGGCCAGCGCGATTCCGTATACTCCCAGCGCGGTGATCGCAAACAGCACCAGCAAGCTGATGTTGACGTCGGCGATTCCAACTGTCGTCTGGTATCCCCAGATCGTAAAAGTCTGCGGCCCGAAAGGAATTACGGCGAGCGAAGTGAACGCCAGCAGAAAGGTAATAAAAGGTGCGAGAACATACGCCACCTTATCGACGTTTGCGGGCATCGGGTCTTCTTTAAAAATGAACTTCAGGCCGTCGGCCAAGGGTTGCAGCAGCCCGTGCGGGCCAACGCGGTGTGGCCCCCATCGCGCCTGAATATGGGCAATTACCTTGCGCTCGAGCCAAGTCAAATAGGCGTCGACGGTGAGCACTACGAGTACTAGAATCGCGATCTTGATGATCGGAACAATCAGGTACGCGTATTGGGACAGAAATTCGTTCATGGCTTCGCTTCAGCCTCCGGCAGTGATTGCATCATTGTGCAGAAGCGGCCGAGCGTGCCGCTGGTGAAAAGAGTGTCGTTGGCCGATTGAATCAAGTGCAGCGGCACGTCGTATGGCGCGTGCCCGTTCTTGGAAAATATCAGTTTGCTCGATTCCGCGCCGCCAGTCAGCAATCCAGCGGGCTGCACATTGTAGCCCGGCACCGCCTTGCGAATTTCTTCAAAGACCGCCGCCGGACTCTTGTAATGAAAGGATTTCCCAAGGCCCAAGCGCTCGAGTTGGTGTGACAGGATACGCAGTAAGTCAAAATCCGAGCGCGTGCCCATCGTCTCGCCCGCTTTGCGCAGCAACTGGATTTCGCCGGCTGTATTGGTCACCGTACCGTCTTTTTCATACGCAGCTGCGGCAGGGAATACGATGTCCGCTTGTTGCGCGGTTTCCGTCAAAAACATTTCGTGCACGATCAAGAGAGCCAGCTTGCCTCTGCCCGCGCCTGCTCTTCCAAAATGCCTGAATGGATTCGCGCCCACCACGTAGAGCGCTTGCAAATTGCCAGATTGTGCGGCTTCAACCATCTGTGGAGTTGTCAATCCAGCCTTCGTAGGAATCCTGCCGCCCCAATGATTGACCAGCGAACCTGAGGCTATCGTGTTATCGAGAAGCGCGTACCCAGGCAAGCGATCTGGCAGCACGCCCATATCCGCCGCACCGCGTGAATTCGCATAATCACCCAAGGCCATGTAGCGGGTGTGACCTGGCAGTCTCGATCCAAACGCCACCAGATGACGGATGGCTTCTCCTGTGATTTCCGACCCGAAGACAACGGCGATGTCAGATTCCGCTTCTAAGGCTTGCCTTAGGCCGCCCAATTTTTCTAGAGTGCCCTGGGCCAACTGTCCGTCGCCGGTCGCCAACCAGCGCACTGCTGCAGCTTCCTGTCCCGCCGGAGCCTGAACAAATTGGGTAGCTTTGCGTTCTAGCTTAACGTCACGCGAATTCAGAATGAAAAGTTTCGAGTGGTGATGGCGAACGGCCGAACGAATCTGCCACGCCACCAGGGGGTTTTGATTTGAGGGATCGTTACCGATCACAAGAACCGTTTTCGCATCGTAAAGCTGCGCCATGGTGAGCGTAGAGTCCACCGCACGTTCGCCAAGCGCTGTGACGAACCCGGTGTAATCGGCTGTGCGATGATGATCAATGTTATTGGTGCCAAAGGTAGAGCGAGCGAGGCGTTGCAACAAATAATTTTCCTCGTTAGAAGTGCGATTGGAGCCGATAAATCCAATTGCATCCACTCCGCCGGAGGCCTGGGCTTCCTTTAGCTTGCTCGCAGCGGTTTGCGCAGCTTCTTCCCAGGAAACCGGGAAGAGTTTGTCGCCTTTGCGCAGCAAGGGCTGCTTGATGCGATCCGGATGGCGCGTGAAGTCGAACCCAAAACGCCCTTTTACACACAGAAAATCTTTGTTGATGCCGGACAAATCGCGATTATTCGCCCTTAAAATCTCATGATTTCGCACGCTGAGCGTCGTTTTGCAGCCGTTTGAACAGTGGGTGCAGATCGTCGACACATACTGCATTTCCCACGGTCTGGTTTTGTAGCGGTACGTTCCACTGGTCAGCGCGCCAACGGGACAAATGTCGATGCACATGCCACATTCTTCGCAATCGAGATGATCGCCGCCGTTGGGAATGATGATCGAGTTGGCTCCGCGCATTCCCACACCCAACGCCTTTACATCCATACCTTCGTCGCAAACGCGTACGCACCGGAAGCACAGAATGCATCGCGGCGCATCGTAATAGACCAGTTCCGACCACTTTTCTTCTGGCCGGTGAATCTTTTCTTCTACGAATCGGCTGGTATCGGCTCCATAGCGGAAAACCATGTCCTGCAATTCGCATTCGCCGCCCTTATCGCACACCGGGCAGTCCAGCGGGTGGTTCGTCAGCAGAAACTCCAGCATCATCTTGCGCGAATTGCGCACCTGCTCCGAATCCGTGCGCACCACCATGCCTTCGCCGGCCACCAAGGTACACGCGGTTTGCAGCTTCGGCATTTTTTCTACTTCGACCAAACACATGCGGCAAGCAGCCTGTAGCGACAATCCCGGGTAATAGCAGAACGACGGCACTTCCGTGCCCAAACGCCGTGTCGCCTCAATCACCAGCGTCCCTTGCGGAACCTGGACTTCGCGGTCGTTAATTTTCAGCGTAATGAGTTTTGTCTCTGCCATAGGTCCCTATCGCTGTTGACCGACGAGCGCTTCGGCGGATTTGTACGCGCACTTTCCCTGCAAATGCTCTTCGAATTCGTTGCGGAATTTTGTCACGATGCTGATCGTCGGCATCGCGGCGGCATCACCCAGGGGACAGAACGTGCGCCCCAGCATATTTGAGGAAAGTTCGCCGATCAGATCGATGTCTTCAAGACGTCCATAGCCTGCATGGAAGCGGTCCAGCATTTTCTTCAGCCAGGACGTTCCTTCACGGCAGGGAATGCACCAGCCGCAAGATTCATGCGCGTAGAAATGCATAATCCGACGGGCCATATCGACCATGCAGGTGTCTTCGTCGATCACGACCATGCCGCCGGAGCCCAACATCGAGCCAGCTTTTGCGATCGTGTCGTAATCCATCGCGAGATCGATTTCATCGGCTTTGAAAACCGGGCAAGAACTGCCGCCAGGGATCACCGCCTTCAACTTCTTGCCGCCGCGAACTCCGCCCGCCACTTCCTCAATGAATATTTTCATGTTCATGCCCAGCGGAATTTCGTAGATGCCTGGTTTGTTCACGTGACCAGAAACGCAAAGCAAACGCGTGCCGCCGTTTTTTGGCGTACCCCGGTTCGCGTAAGCCTCTCCGCCTTCCAAAATAATGGAGGGTACTGCGCTCAGTGTTTCCACGTTATTGATGATCGTAGGGCAGCCGTACAAGCCGACCACGGCAGGGAAGGGGGGTTTGATGCGGGGATTACCGCGCTTGCCTTCAAGTGATTCCATCAGTGCGGACTCTTCGCCGCACTCATAGGCTCCCGCACCGGTGTGAATCAGCAAATCGAAGTCAAATCCGCTATCAAGAATGTTCTTGCCGAGATAACCGCGCGCATACGCCTCTTCGATCGCTTCATCGACAATATCGAGAACGTAGCGGTACTCTCCGCGGATATAAATGAATCCGTGATGCGCATTAATGGCGCGCCCCGCGATGATGATCCCCTCGATCAATTGATGAGGATCCATCTCCATCAATGGCCGGTCCTTACAAGTGGCTGGCTCGGACTCGTCCGCGTTGCAAATCACGTATTTCGGCTTCGGCGAATCTTTCGGCACAAAGGACCACTTCATCCCGGTAGGGAAGCCCGCGCCACCGCGTCCGCGCAGGTTGGACTTCTTTACCTCGTCGATGATCGTATCGGGGGTCATCTGCTTCAACGCTTTTTCCAGCGCTTGATAGCCCCCGTTCTGCAAAAACACATCGATCTTCCGGGAATCCTTAATGCCCCAACGCTTGCTGATAAGTATGGTTTCCAGTTTGTTGCGTTCGTGAACGGCACCGGTCGTGACCGGCACCGGGGCCGGGTGTTGGCCTTTGTCGAGATCCTCAATCAAGCGATCGAAATTACGCAGGGTGACACTCTCATAGAAATCGTAGTTCACCTGTATGGCCGGTGCGCCCGTGCAGGCGCCGATACACTCGACTTCTTCTAAGGAAAACACACCGTCGGGCGTAGTCTCTTTATGCCCTATTTCCAGGCGCTTTTTTGCGTGCGCCAGCAATTCAGTTCCGCCTCGCAGCATGCACGCCACGTTCGTGCAAACCTGTACGTGATGTTTACCGATCGGTTTGCGATGTAGCATGGAATAAAAGGCCAGGGTCTCTTCCACCGCGACCGGTCGCAGATCGAGCCGCCGGGCAATTTCCTCGATCATTTCATCGGCGACGTAACCATATTCATCTTGCGCGTACATCATCATTGGAATCAGCGCGCTGCGTTTGACTGGATAGCGGTTCTGCAATTGTTCGAACTTTGCCGAAAGTTTGGGTGATAGTTCCATACTCTCTACCTGTCCACTTCCCCGAGCACGATATCGATCGTGCCGATGCTAGCCACGACATCAGCAATCAACTGGCCCTGCACCATGAACGGTAGGGCCTGCAAATTTACAAACGAGGGTCCGCGGAAATGGACCCGTAGCGGCTTCGGTGAGCCATCGCTGGCCACAAAACAACCCAGTTCACCGCGCGGTGATTCAACTGCGACAAAGGCTTCGCCTGGAGGTGGTGAAAAGCCTTCCGTGAAAATTTTGAAGTGGTAGATGAGCGCTTCCATCTCTGTCTTCATTTTTTCGCGCTCCGGGGGAATAATTCCCGGCGCGTCTGCCTTGATCAGGCCGTCATCGGTGATTTTATCCATGGCCTGGCGCACAATCTTTATGCTTTCGCGCATTTCCGCAACACGCACCAGGTATCGCGCGAAGCAATCGGACTCCGTGCGTGTTGGCACAGCAAAATCAAATTCCTCATAGGAGGAATAAGGAAACATCTTGCGGTTATCATAATTCACGCCCGCCGCCCGCAAGCCTGGCCCGGTCGTGCTTAAGGCCACGAGAGTCTCCGCCGGCAAGTACCCAACACCCTTCAAGCGCCCTTGCCAGATGGGATTTTCCGTGAGCAGCGCTTCGTATTCGTCGATTCGGGCCGGCATCATATCCACAAACTTCTTCACCATTTCGCGCCAGCCAGCGGGAGGTTGCAGCGCAACTCCGCCAATGCGGATGTAGCTGGTCATCATTCGTTGCCCGGCAAACCTCTCAAATATCTTCAGAATTTCTTCGCGTTCCCGGAAGCAATACAACATCACCGACATCGCTCCCATGTCGATCGCATGTGTGCCCAGCCATACCAGGTGCGAGGAAATGCGCTGCAATTCCACCATCATTACTCGGATATACTGCGCACGCTTTGGCGGTTCCAAACCCAGGAGTTTTTCAACTGCCAGGCAGTAAACCAGGTTATTTCCCAGGGGATTAAGGTAATCCATGCGATCGGTCAGGGTGATTGCCTGCGAATACGTTTTATCCTCGCAGCTCTTCTCGATTCCAGTGTGCAGGTAACCGATATCTGGCACCGAGGTAACCACATTCTCACCGTCTAGCTCCAGCAGCACACGCAATACACCGTGGGTTGACGGGTGTTGCGGGCCCATATTGAGGACCATGGTTTTGGCTGTGCCAGTCGCTGTTTCAACCGTTGTCATTGTTTGCCTTCCAGGGGCGCGGCCATCAGCGTTGCCCCTCGGTTGGAAAGTCGCGACGGAGAGGAGCGCCTACAAATGCATCGGGTAACAAAATTCTGCGCAGATCGGTGTGTCCCTCAAACGTAATCCCGAACAAGTCGAATACTTCGCGTTCGAGCCAATTCGCTCCCGGCCAGACGGGAATCAGCGAATCCACGACCGGAATTGCTCCCGTCAAAGCAGTGCGCAGACGAATCCGTTCGCGCCTTGCAATCGAAACAAGCTGATAGTTCATTTCAAAGCGCGGTTCGATCGGAAAGCGGTCGACGCACGTGATGTCGCTCAACAAATTAAAATTCAGTTCGGGAGCTTCTTTGCAGTATCTTGCGCTGGCCCGTAGCAATTGCTTGGGAACCACTATGGTGATTTCGCCGCGATATTCAATGATTTCCGCTACAGCCTCGGCATTCCACGCGCGAATGCGTTCGGCTACAACTTTAGCGTTTGCATTTGCGAGTTCTGACACGTTAACGAGTTCCTCGACTTGAAGGGCTACCGTTCTTTCTGAGACTTATGCCAGTCCAGCGCGCCCTTTTTCCAGAGATAAACGTACCCGACCAAAAGAATGCCAACGTAAAACATCATTTCAATGAATCCGAACCAATGCGTTTTTGGGTCCTTCGCTAAATCCTTGAAAACGAATGCCCAGGGATACAGGAAGATAGCTTCCACGTCGAATAAGATGAAAACCATGGCGATTAAGTAAAACTTTACAGAGAATGGTTCCCGAGCGTCGCCGGTGGGTTCTACGCCGCACTCATAGGGCGATTGCTTCGCTCGGCTTGGACGCCGCCAACCTATGAATGTGGAGATGGCGATGAAGGCGCCGGCAAGGATCGCTGCAACTACCAGGTGTATTAGTAGAGGCACATACGCTTGTAGGCCGGAGGAGCTCATAGTTGAAGGGTTATAATAGCGATTCGGGACCTTCCGGGTCAAATGGTCCGGGTGAAAAAAGGAAAAAGTTCCTGTAAAATTCTTAGTCACTCACGGAAGGCATCTCATGGTCTTTGGCCACAACACAAACGTCAAGATCGGAGCGGTAACCTACCATGTACAAACGGAAGATCGCGGTGAGGCTCACGCCCTAATTGACACTACCGTTTATTACCAGGGCCGCGTACTGCACCGCCGCACCAATAATTATTTTGATCTGCTTCCCGCAAATGAGGATCGCCAACAAGCCTTAAAGTTGCGCGTCGATGAACAGCACCACACCGTGCTCGAAGAGATGCAATCAGGGGCACTGCACCTAGCGATTCCGCAGCCTGGGACTCAGCCTGTCGTTGCCGCAATCGAAGATCCTTCCGCAAATGAGGATCGCCAACCAGCCTTGCAGTTAGGCGTCGACGAGCAGCACCACGCCGTGCCCGTACAGATGCAACTGGAGGCGGCACTACCAACGATTTCGCAGCTCGGGATGCAGCCTGTCATAGCCTCGACGGAAAATCCCAAAGCCTGCTCTCTGGAATCTTTTCCCGAAACGGATCGTGAACTCTCTTCCTGCTCGGAAGAAATCGCACAACACTCACCGGTGCCGCGCAAATTGAATATCGAACTGATGAATGCGAAGTCCTGGCTTGCCGGCAAACAGGCGACCCTGCGAATTTCCGTGAAAGAAGAGAACGGCGAACCCGTAGCGGGCGCAAAACTTGAAGTGCACATCGACGGTAGCGCGCATCATCCGCCGTTCAGCAGTAAATCCGGGATCTCCGGGCAAGCGCAAATTGATTTTGAGATGCCGAAAATCACCAGCAGTGAAGCAGCGATGGTGATCCGGGCGGAAGCAGGATTGGGAACGGGGCAGTTGCGATTTGCACTTCGCGCGAGACCCAAGGTACCCTCGGTGTGAGCAGCGGCGGGTACTCGAACGGTGAAAAACACAATCCAAATTGAAGTGAATGGCGAGAAGCGCGAAACTCCTTCCGGCACAACGATTCGCTGCCTGCTCGATCAGTTGGGTCTGCATGCCGGTCGCGTTGCCATCGAGTACAATCGCGAGATCTTGCCCAAAGCTGAATGGGAAACGACTGAAATTGCTCCGGGTGATACGTTCGAAATCGTCCAGTTTGTTGGCGGCGGGTAATAGAGTGCACGATCAGGACGTCGGTACGCCTGTTTACTTGTTTTCTGTCGCTGCCAAGAACTTCTTCCAGGGTTTCCAGTAGTACTTCGGCCAACCTTCGCGCACGCCTTGATGGTCATACGGCGGCACGCCTACATGCACCAAATCAATCTGTCCGCCGCCTGCCGCGCGACTGAATGTCAAAATCAAAATAGATGAATCTTCTTTCCTCCAATGCTTCGCCCGCCACAATTGCACAATTCTTTTTGCAGGAAGTACCAGCAGATTTTTTCCGTGAATCGCGCCGTTAAAGGCTGTGTAGTTGGCCCCGACCTTGCGACTAACCTTTGCCGGCGCCCCGGTTGAGGCAGAGTGCTTTCGCGTATCCACGTACAACTCAAATAAAAGATCCGGCGTAGCCCTGAAACGTACAGTTTGCTGGATGATCGGAGTCATGATTCCTCCAAATGAAAGTGCCTGGCTTTCTCCCATGCCATGCGCCGGGCCGTACACATCTAGAGCCCCTGCAGAATATGCCCCATCTTCCGTTGTTTTGTTTCCAAATAGGTTCGCGAGCTCTTCGAAATTCGTGGTTGGCAGGGAACCCGCTCCACGACTGTAATTCCGGCGTCTTCGAGCTGCTTTACCTTGTCCGGATTGTTCGAGAGCAAACGAATTCGCGTCGCACCCAATTTCAGCAAGATCTGTGCGGGAAACGCATAGTCCCGCGCATCGGCCTCGAATCCGAGCGATTCATTCGCTTCCACCGTATCCATACCGCCATCCTGCAACTGGTAGGCGCGTAGTTTGTTCATCAAACCAATGCCGCGTCCTTCTTGGGGGAGATACAAGAGGATCCCCGAGGGGGCTTTACTGATTTTTTTCAGTGACAGCTCCAGCTGCGCGCGGCAGTCGCATCGCAACGATGCCAGAACATCTCCCGTCAGACACTGTGAATGTACGCGTACCAGCGGCGACTTTCCTTTACGCACCTTTCCGTGAACGAGCGCCACAGCCTCCGCTTGTGATCCGTTGTCTTCAAATCCGTAAATCGTGAACATGCCAAATTTCGATGGCAGCGCTGCTTCGGCTACTTCTCGCACGGAAGAAAGTTTCGCGCTTGCTATTTGTTTTGACGCAGATCGTTTGTTGGCCATGGGAATTCCAAGTATATCAGGATCGGCAGTCCTTCCTTTTTTCTCTTCCGATTATCCCGGTACGGATCAATTTAGCGTTCTTTACTTTCGACACGCATTTGGCTAGCGTACTCGCATCGTTTGAGAATTATGGACACTGGCGCATCACTTCGCGAAATTCTATTCACCCTCCTTCTGAAAGTAGGCGTGGCTTCCTCCATTGCGGCTTTGCTAGCGCGTTGGAATACATTTCGCCGGGTGCTATTCACGGAAGAACGCGATTCCGATCAGAAACTGAAGTTGATGCTTTTTATGACGCCTGCCCTGATTGTTGGCGTCACGCTTCGCCTGGTCAGCCGGGCCTATCAGTTCGCCGATCTCTCGCTCGAAGGAGCGTTTCTG
The DNA here is from genome assembly GCA_035314425.1 of Candidatus Acidiferrum sp. Taxonomy (GTDB): domain Bacteria; phylum Acidobacteriota; class Terriglobia; order Acidiferrales; family UBA7541; genus Acidiferrum. The sequence goes on from DATFZN010000027.1 coordinate 18,146, forward strand.
ATGGGGCTTCTCGGCGGGCGGGTCGTAGGCCCCATCGGTGGGGCGATTATCACGATTCCCACTTTGTTGGCGCATGAATGGTTGGCGATGCCAGTTGCCGCTACGGCCGGGCTGCTCGGCGGCCTCATTCGTCAATTGATTCCTGACAAAGAAGATTTGTGGAATTTCGGCCCCTTCACCTTTCTGAATATTCCCAAAGCGGTGATCGGCCTCGTCAATCACGCCAAAATGTCATGGGAAATGCTGCCGCTTCTTACCTGCGTTGGGCTAGAGCTTGGCCGAGTGGCATTGGTGCACGCTACCAAATTGAAGTGGTTGTTCGCGATCGACCCCAACTGGAATTGGCTGCTCTCGCTGGTCGTAATCGGCACGCTGATGTCGGTCGCCGCACCGCTAAAAATTTGGAACAACACGCGTATCGAAATGAATCTCGAGCGCCATCAGCAGCTGCTTTTGCGTGCCAGGATGGATGCACTCGCGAGCCAGATCAATCCCCATTTTCTTTTCAACACCCTCAACACCGTGTCTGCGCTGATTCGCATGGATCCCGACACGGCTCGCGGGGTGGTTCTAAAACTCAGCAGTATCTTGCGGCGACTCCTCCGTAAGCACGAAACGTTTGTGCCTTTGCGTGAAGAATTGTCCTTCATCGACGATTACCTTGATATTGAAGTCGCGCGGTTCGGCGAAGACAGTCTCGAGATAGTGAAGGAAATTGACAAGGACACGCTCGAAACGTTTATCCCAAGCATGCTGCTTCAGCCCATGATTGAGAACAGTTTGAAGCACGGACTCGCTCCGAAGCTAGAGGGTGGCCGCATCTGCCTGCGCACTTCGAATCGCGATGGCCGCCTGCACATTGAAATTGAGGATAACGGCGTGGGCATCTCTGAAGAAAAAATGCCTCACGTCTACGTTGAGGGTATCGGACTGAGCAACGTTCGCGAAAGACTCCGGGTCCTCTACGGCACAGATTTCAACCTCGATATCCGGAGCCAAGAAGGGAAGGGAACCCGCATCCGCATCGACGTGCCCCAATTGGTACCGACAGTCCCCGAAGTCAGCATCCTCTAACCCGCGGCACGGCATCACCGGACCAAAGCGCTTCTCCCGAGCCCACGGAGCGGTGGCTCTTTTTCGCAAGTGCCGGGGGACCCGGTCCGCGATCCCATTGACAAGATTCTATATTTACTGTATCTTCTGTTGTGACAGAATTTACTAGCGGTACTGCAGCCAGCGCCGGTCTTTCCTGGCAGCAGAACCTGCTCCGAAATCCACTTCCGCGAGGACCTCGTGACCACGCAAATCAGAACCGCACCAGAATCACTTACTCCCGTTGCCCAGAAGTTCATCCTGCATTGGGGTGAGATGGGCACGAAATGGGGCATCAATCGCACCGTAGCCCAACTCCACGCGCTGCTGTTCCTTTCGCCCAAGCCGCTGCCGGCCGATGAGATCGCGACGACTCTGGCGGTGGCTCGGTCAAACGTCAGCACCAGCTTGCGAGAACTCCAGGGGTGGGGAATTGCCCGCGTAGTGCATGTTCTGGGCGACCGGCGCGACCATTTTGAGACCACCAAAGATGTCTGGGAAATTTTCCGCACCGTGTCGGAGGAACGCAAGCGCCGCGAAATCGACCCCACGCTGCGGGTCCTCGACGAATGTGTTCAGGAGTTAAAGGCAAATACGCAAAGCGACACCTACACCCGCGAGCGGCTGGAAACGATGCTCGAGTTTCTGACCACGATGACCGGACTATTTGAAGAAATCCTCGGTATGCCAGTCGGCGCCTTAAAAGGCGTAGGCAAACTTCGCGGAAAAGTCATCACGCTGCTTGGCAACGACAAAAAGAGAGCGGGCTAAAAAGCCATCTTCGAACGTAACGCCACCTGCCAGTCGGCCCTGGCTTCTCACAAAAATCGCTTTTCCGATCATTGAACTTCGAGGTACCCCATGATCTCTCTCTCCAACGAATACACCGACAGCAAAGGCCGGCACGCCCATGGCTGGCTTTTCTACGACGCTGACTGCGGCTTCTGCACCCGCATCGCCCACTGGCTTGCTCCCATCCTTTCCGAGAGGGGCTTGGCAGTCGCGCCACTCCAGGACACCCGCGTCGGTCCGCTCTTGGGACTCGCGCCGAACGAATTACTTCACGAACTGAAATTTCTTCTCCCCGACGTCCGCCCGTTCGGCGGCGCTGCCGCCGTCGTCGCCCTAGCTCACGAAATCTGGTGGGCCCGCCCCCTGGTCTGGTTTTCCAAACTCCCAGGCGCTATGCATTTACTGAACTGGGGCTATCATTCGCTCGCCTCACACCGGCTCTGTGCCCGGAGCGAACCGCCTGGGTGCTATCTAAAACAAACCTGATTCCATATCGACCACCAAGAGCGCCCGCATGAAATCCAGAAATAGTTCGAGTTTCAAACTGATGCACTGGTCAAATGCCCGCCTAAGCCCGGGCCACAGCCCGGTGCCCCAGCACTTGTTCGTAATAGCTCTCATACATAGGAATTACATCATTGGCGCAATATTTCTTCTTGGCATGGACGCGAGCCAGCTTTCCCATCTCGCGACCCCGATCCGATCTCGACAATAAATCAATCGCATGCTTCGCCGCCTGAGCTACGTCGCCCGGTTCCACTAAATATCCATCCACCCCTGATTCCACGACTTCTGGCAAACCGCCGACATTTGTTGCAATCACCGGGACTTCGCAGGCCATCGCTTCGAGCGCTGCCAGGCCGAATGATTCCAATTGAGAAGGCAGCAGAAACAGATCCGCCTGGCTCAACTTGCGCATCACTTCATTCTGCTGGCCCAGAAACAGCACATCTTTTTCGACTCCCCGTTTGCGCGCCAATACTTGCGCTGCCTCGCCGTCTGGACCGTCTCCAATCATGACCAGCTTGGCCGGCATTCTCTCGCGCACCACTGCAAAAATCTCCACGGCGTCGAGAATCCGTTTCACCGGACGGAAATTCGATAGATGCATCAGAATCGGTTCGCCGTCCGGCGCCCAGTGGGCGCGCAGCGCTTCATCCGGTCGCCGGCAATACAAATCGCAGTTCACGAAATTGGGGATTACTTCGATCGACCGTTTGATCCCGAATTCCTGTATCGTTTGCGTCAACAAATAATCGGAAATGGAAGTAACGCCGTCGCTCTGCTCAATCGAATACTTCGTGATGGGCAAAAAATTAGGATTGTTGCCAACCAGCGTGATATCCGTTCCGTGCAGGGTGGTGATAAATGGCAACCGTTTGGGTGCGGCCATTGACCGCGCCAACAGCGCGCTCACCGAGTGCGGAATGGCGTAGTGCACGTGCAGAAGATCCAGTGATTCCTGTTCGAACACTTCCAACATTTTTACGGCCAACGATAAAGTGTAGGGGGAGTGGTCAAACAGCGGGTAGGAAACGACAGCGGCCTGGTGAAAGTGAATGTGTGGATCAGCCAGGTTGATCCGAATCGGCGGCGCGTAGGTAATAAAGTGTACGTCGTGTCCGCGCGCGGCTAGCTCCTGCCCCAGCTCGGTAGCGACTACACCCGAGCCGCCATAGGTAGGATATCCGGTGATGCCAATACGCATGATCCCTCGGCCTCTCTTCCCAATACGCTTTCCGAGCCTTGCAGCCCGGCTAAGCCGGATGCTACATTCGCCCGACTGTCATCGAACCAGCAGTCAGTGGAATCCTACACCAGTTAGACGCGCAAGCGAGGTAGAACGTGACAAGGCTGGCAGGAAAGGTCGCGGTTGTAACCGGAGGCGGGACTGGCATTGGCCGGGCAATCGCCCTCGCTTTGGCGAGAGAAGGCGCAGAAGTCGCCCTCGTCGGCCGGCGGAAAGATAAGCTCGAGGAAACGGCGAATGAAATCCGCAGCGTCGCCGGCATAGCAAGCGTCTTTCCTGCGGACATCACTAAGTCCGCCCATACCAAAACGGTCGTAGAGCAAGTCGAAACGCAATTCGGTAAACTCAACGTTCTGGTCAACAACGCCGGCGTTCTCAGTGTCTCGACGATCGAAACCATCTCCGAAGACGACTGGGATCGCGTCATCACAACAAACCTCAAAGGGCCATTTCTCATGTCCCGCGCCGCGCTTCCTGCCATGCGTCGCGCCGGAGGCGGCTCGATTGTAAATGTCGGCTCTGTGCTGGGCCTGGTTGCCGTAAAGGATCGTGCCGCCTACTGCGCGTCGAAAGGGGGCGTCACTCTGCTCACCAAAGCGATGGCCCTCGATCACGCCGAAGAGCACATTCGCGTCAATTGCATCTGTCCTTCCGTGGTTGAAACCGATCTGATCCGCGACCTGTTTGCCGAATCCGAACAAGGCCGCCGAGCCAAGCGCACGCGCATCGCCACCATTCCGATGGGCAGATTTGGACAGCCGCAAGATGTCGCAGGCCTCGCCGTTTTCCTGGCTTCCGATGAATCGTCCTGGATGACCGGAACGGCAATTCCGCTTGATGGCGGCCTCACTGCCTACTGAAGGAGTGCACCTACCCATGCCACGAAAATTAACCAAACAGGAAAAGCTCGTTACCGAACTGGTGCGTCAGAGGATGAAGGAGAGCAAGTCGAGCGAACTTCTCGGCTTTGACGTGGAAAGTGTTCACGACGGCCGCGCGATTTTTCGGCTCGACGTGCGTCCTCGCCATAAACAGATCCATGGCGTGGTGCATGGCGGAATCATTGCCGCCCTTGCGGACACCACCGCCGCCATCGCCGCGTATACAGTGATTCCTCGAGGCGTAGAAATAGCCACGCTCGAACTAAAAATTAATTATCTGGAGCCAGTGCCGGGAGGCCGGGTCAAAGCCGACGCGAAGGTTCTGCGCGCTGGGCACAATTTCATTGTAGTCGAATGTGAAATTTTCAATGAGACAGGTTCGATGGCCGCCAAGGCTCTCCTGACATTCTCGGCAGCCTCGGGTCACGTCCTCAGAAAGCTGCGATAAGACTCTACTCTTCGCCTCCGCCGTTGGAAGATTCTTCCCCATCCTTGTGCACGTACTTGATGAAGCGCTTAAAGATCATCAGGTTTGGCGCACCTTGCCGGGTCAACTTGATGCAATCGCGGTCGTACCACTCGATAATTCCGCGCAGTTCTTCGCCGGATTCGAGCACCACGAGCATCGGTGTGCGGCTCTGCATCTGTTTTACCCAGTAGAAATTTTCGGCGTGGGTGAGTTCAGGAGGCGCAGGTTTTTTGCTGGGGCCCGGACCGCTGTGCTGCGGCCTGGCCATTGATTGTTCCTTTGCTTCTGCAAAGCTGGGACGGAACATCCGGCGATTTACCATGATTGACTGCTCCTTGGGGTCTGAGGGGCTGTTCTAAAAGCTTAGATGCCTTCGGCCCAAGTTCGGTTTCGCTATTATGTCCTTTTTTCTTGTCAACGCGGCAATAATTTTCAATACGAACTGGCAGCATTTCATTTTCTGACAGGTGTCGCTTTGGTTTCGCTCAAAGCCAGGCAAGCCACCATCGCGTCTAATCCTAATTGCCTATTTGCATTTCGCCGCGCACCTGCTCCCAGCTCGTCTACGGCTGCGATCGCACGGAAGACCCATGCCTGGTCGACGAGCGTTCTAAGTCCTTCCAATTCCCGTGCGAGATTTGGATTGCGCAACAGGGGTGCTCCGACTCCTGTTGTCAGTTCCAGCAAATCCGACAGCAACCCGTAGAAAATTGCCAGCATTTCTTCAAATGAAGATTCGCGATCCTTTCCCATCGCCGCAGTATCCGAAAACAACTGCGCGAATCCTTGGCCACGAGCCGCGCTCTCCAAAATTCTGTAGGCGGTTCTACGTTTCTCCACTTCTTCTTTCACATTCATTTCCATCGCGAGCCCTGGGCTGCCCTGGGAAAGTTGCGCAGCGAGCTTGATCTCCCCTGGCGTGCGCTGTGAATGCGTTTTCAAGACGCTTTCAACCTCTTGCTGCGACAAGGGGGCCAAATGGAATTGCATGCAACGCGAAACGATCGTGGGTAGCAGGGCGAACGGTGAGTTTGCCGTCAAAATCAGAGTCGCCGATCCCGGCGGCTCCTCCAGAATTTTCAGGAATACGCTGGCCACGTCCCAGCGCATCGTCTCCGCGTTGTCCAGAAGGAACACGCGCCGCCGGCCCCTGGGCTGGAAATAAGCCGCGCGTTGCACGGCACGGAGCTGCCCCATTCGCAGCACCGGGCGAACCACCGGGTTTTTCAAGCGAACCGGGTCAGGGACAAGAGCCCAGACGTCTGGGTGAGGCTGCAGAATTAAGGGCACGCGCTCGACTGTTGCCGCGTCAGCGCTTTCCCCGCGCTCCGCCAATCCCTGTTCGACGAGCGTCTGTGGATTCGACAGCGGCAGAATGCTCAAACACGTCGCACATTGCCCGCAAAAATCGTCCTTCTGGCGTTCGCAATTCGCGGCCTGCGCGAACATCCGCGCCAACGTAAATTTGCCGATGCCTTTTGGGCCGGTGAACAGCATGGCGTGAGGCACCCGTTCCGAGCGCAACGCTCCGCGCAGTGCTTCCACAATGTGTTTGTTCCCGGCAAATTCCCTAAAGCCCATCAATCCGCCCGCACCTTTGGTGCCAACACGGTTTGCACCGCTTCCAGCATTTCCGCGGAAATCTCTTCCGGCAGACGGATTGAGCCGCGTTCGGCGTCATAACACTGAATCGTTGCCCAAGGACGGCTCCGTGACAGCATGTCGTACATCTCCGCCGCGTCCTCTAAATGCCGGAGATTGCCTTCCTGCAGATCGAGTTTTGCGGTCGTGTAAGACCGCGGCGCTTTTTTGACCACCAGTTTCTGCGCTTCTGCCGGGGGCACTCGCAAATAGAGGATCAGGTTTTCCCGCGGCAAGCCGTAGATCGTATATTCCAGGTGCTCAATCCACCGCAGCATCTCCGAACGCTTTTCGACCGGGGTCCGAGCTACCTGATGCGCCAGGTTCGACGCAACATAGCGATCGCATAGGATGATCTTGCCGGCCTTTAGCGCATCTTCCAGTTGCGATTTGGCTTCAAACCGGTCGCCAGCGTACAACAGCGCCGCGAATCTTGGATCAACGTTCTCGAGCGACCCCAATTCTCCATTCAAGAATTGCGACACCATCGTGCCGAACCAGGAGTCGTATTGCGGAAATCCCGTAAAAAACACACGATGGCCAAGAGCCACCAAGGATTGTTCGAGTAACCTTGCCTGTGTGTTTTTCCCGCTGCCGTCGATTCCCTCTATCGTAATCAGTATTCCATTGGTCGCCATGGCACCATTCCGTGACGGAGGGGGACGCCACCTATGCGGAAAAGTGTAACCGTAGTCGCCACCTCTCGCAACTTGTAGTGGCCTGCCTTTCGCCCGGCATTCCCTTTCTCTACAATACGCTCGGAAAATATTGCAACGTCCTCATGCTACGATTTACTTCTAAAACCGAGAGTCCCGTGTCCACTATCGCCCAAAATCTCTCTCTTGTTCACGAACGCATCCGACGGGCGGCAAGTAACGCTGGCCGTAACCCCGCGGAAATCACCCTGATCGGCGTGTCAAAAAACCACCCCGCGGAAGCGATTCGCGAAGCCTACCTCGCCGGTCTCCACCACTTCGGGGAAAATCGCGTTCAAGAATGGGAAGGGAAGCGCGCTCAACTTGGGGGTGCTCTGGGAAAATTCACTTCCCATCTGATTGGCCACCTGCAAAGCAATAAAGCTGCCCGCGCTGTCGAAGCCTTTGATTCTGTGGACTCTGTCGATGATATTTCTCTGGCGCAAAAGTTACACCGATCCGCCGCGGGGAAATTACCTGCGGCAATATTGTCGGTCTTGGTTGAAGTCCACCTAGGCGGGGAAGCAACCAAATCAGGTGTCACGGAAGAAGCCCTACCCCAACTCGCTGAACGTATCCTGGAATTTCCTTTTCTCCATTTCGAAGGGCTGATGTGCATTCCACCGTTTGCGGAAAATCCAGAGAAGGCGCGGCCGTATTTCGCCCGACTGCGCGCGCTGAAGGCGAATTTAGAGGAGAGCTTGAATATTTCGCTCCCGAGGCTTTCAATGGGCATGTCTAACGATTTTGAGATGGCGATCGCGGAAGGGGCGACAGAAATTCGCGTCGGTACGGCAATCTTCGGTAGTCGCCTGGTACGATGATGCATCAAATCAGCTTGGCAAAGGAGCGGTAAGTCCTGTGAAACTCTTTCAACCATTCCGGCTGCGCCAAATCGAATTCCGGAATCGCATTGCCGTCTCTTCTATGTGCGAGTATTCCGCGGTTGACGGCCATCCCGGCACCTGGCATCTCGTCCATCTTGGGAGTCGCGCCGTCGGCGGTGCCGCGTTGGTAATGGCGGAGGCTTCTGCCGTTCAGGAATTGGGCAGAATATCACCAGGCGATACTGGCCTGTATATGGACTCCCACATCGATGCCTGGAAGCCGATCGTTCAGTTCCTCAAAGAGCAGGGTGCGGCGACCGGGATCCAGCTCGCTCACGCCGGCCGGAAAGCCAGCACGGACGCACCTTGGCGTGGCGGCAAACCACTTTCGAAACAGCACGGCGGGTGGATGGCGGTTGCGCCAAGCGCTTTGCCGTTCGATGAAGGCTACCCCGCCCCGAAAGAATTGACCGCGGTCGAGCTGGATCAGGTCATAAAAGATTTTGAGACTGCGGCCCATCGTGCCCTGGCTGCCGGATTTCAAATTGTCGAACTTCACGCAGCCCACGGTTATCTCCTCCACCAATTTCTCTCGCCCCTTTCCAACCACCGCACCGATTTATACGGTGGCAGCTTTCAAAATCGTATTCGCTTGCTCATTCGCGTCACGCAAGCCGTCCGCGAAGTGTGGCCCGAATCTTACCCGTTATTTGTCCGCATTTCCGCCACCGACTGGGCAGAAGGCGGTTGGGATCTGGAGCAAAGCATCGAACTCAGCCGCCGTTTCAAAGGAATCGGCGTCGATCTCGTCGACGTTTCGAGCGGCGGCGCGGTGCCCAACGTGAAAATTCCAGTTGGCCCTGGGTACCAAGTGGAATTTGCCGAAGCCATTCGCAAAGAAGTTGGCATCGCCACAGGAGCTGTGGGTATGATCACTGATCCTGCTCAAGCAGACACGATCCTATCGAGCGAACAAGCCGACATGGTATTTCTCGCACGAGAACTGCTGCGCGATCCCTACTGGCCACGCCGCGCTGCCAAGGCCCTGAATGTCGAGCTCAAACCACCGCCGCAGTACGCAAGAGCATGGTAAGCATGAATCCGTTCGAGATCGTCGAAGATGTAAGCCGGGGCACGGTCACCCTGAACGTCCGCGTGCAACCGCACGCTAGCAAGGATGAAATCACAGGTACGATGGACGGCGCGTTGAAGATTCGCCTCCGAGCGCCTGCGGTTGAGAATCGTGCCAATGAAGCTCTCGTCGAATTTCTTGCCGATCTTTTGAAAACAGCAAAGTCGGCTGTTAGAATCCAGAGCGGTGCGCAAAGCCGCTCGAAGCGTGTGGAAATTCGTGGCGTCACGCGCCGGCAAATCCTGGATCTGCTCCAGGGAGATGCATAATGCACAGCTCAAGAAGCAGTGGCAAAGCCGAGGATTCGCATGAGTCTAAATGTTTCCGAAGTCCAGAAAGATCTGCGGGAGGCAAGGCTGGATGGCTGGCTCTTCTACGATTTTCGCGGACGTGACCCCATCGCCCTTCGCATTCTCGATCTACCGCCGGGTATGCGCACACGCCGTTGGTTCTACTTCATCCCCGCCAAGGGCGCACCGAAAAAGTTAGTTCATAAAATCGAAACGCAGTCGCTGGCCGCTCTACCAGGGGACACTTCTTATTTTTCCTTGTATGAAGAACTCGCCGGCAATCTCAAAAAGATTCTTGGCCGAGCCAAGACCGTGGCCATGCAGTATTCACCAAAGAACGCGATCCCCTATGTTTCAATGGTGGATGCGGGCACGCTCGAACTGGTCCGCAGCACGGGCGTAAAGGTAGTCACTTCCGCCGACTTGGTGCAAAAGTACGAGGCTTGTTGGTCTTCTGTTCAGCTTGAATCGCACCTTTCCGCCGGCCGCGCCATCGATGTCATCGTTAAGGGTGCCTTTGCCCAGGCTGCAAAATCCGTGCGCGAAAAATCGCCTATCACCGAATATGATCTTCAACAGTGGATTCTTCGCGAATTTGACAAAGCTGGAATTGAGACCGAGGAAGGTCCTGACGTTGCGGTAAACGCCAACGCCAGTGATCCGCACTACGGTCCTTCACGCGAAAAGTCGGCCAGCATCAATGAAGGCGATCTGCTTCTGCTTGATGTTTGGGGCAAACAGAGGGCGGCAGGCAGCGTCTATTACGACATCACTTGGGTCGGCTATCTAGGAAGGAAAGTCCCCGAAAAATATGCAAAAGTGTTCAAGGTTGTTCGCGATGCTCGTGATCGTGGGGTTGACCTGATTCTCACCAGCATCAAAGCCGGCAAGCCCCTGCAAGGCTGGCAGGTCGACAAAGCCACGCGCGCCGTGGTTGAAAAAGCAGGCTACGGAAAATATTTCTTTCATCGCACGGGCCACAATATCGGGCAATCCGTTCATGGAAATGGTGTCAATATGGACGGCTCCGAAACTCGCGATGAGCGCCATCTCATTCCGAAAACCTGCAATTCCATTGAGCCCGGTATCTACCTACCGGAGTTTGGTATACGCAGTGAAGTGGACGTCTACATCGACGAAAAGGAAGCGCGTGTTACCGGCGCTGTGCAAACGGAAATTCTTGCTCTTCTCGCCTGAGGATTAGATTCGCGACTTATAACCATGACCGAAGACGTCACACAGCGACAATCTGTCGATACCGTTCAGGAACCAACGCTCGATGTTCGACCCGCGCCTGCTCGGACCCCTGGGGAGCCTGCATTGCAACGCGAATTTCGTTCCTGGATATACGCCTTTGCCGGTTGGCTCATCCCGGGCCTGGGCCACGCACTGCAAAAAATGTGGGGTCGCGCTTTCGTGATCTGCACTGCCGTGGGAACGCTGGTCTATGTTGGCGCTTCCATGCGTGGAAACGTCTTCACCTCTAGTGGAGGCGACGCCTTTGACACTCTCGGCTATATCGCAGACATGGGGACTGGTTGCTTCTACCTTTTTGCGCGCTTGCTGGAACGCGCTGGCGCCGACGTTTCGCATTCGCAGGGAGATTACGGCACGCGTTTTTTGGCCACTGCCGGTGTGCTGAATATCCTCGCCGCACTCCACGCTTATGAAGCCGCGCGGGGGAGAAAAGCGTGACGCTTGCACCGGGCCCCGGTCTTTCGCTCAGTCATTTCCAGGCGTTCCTGCTTTTCGCCGCGGTAATTTCGATCGCGTTCGGCTACTTGGGTCGCCGCCGCACCAACGATCGTCTACGCTACATCCTGTGGTCGTTCTTCCTTTTCCTTGCAGTTGGCATCGGTCTCGCCTGGGTTATGTATCCCTTTTCCCGCTAGACTCGAACTTCTAGCTCAAATCGCGAACAAGGGCCGAGGTAGCTCAGTCGTAGAGCAGCCGATTCGTAAAACCTCCTCTCCGGTATCGCAACCATGTACTTCCAATGACTTAGATTGGGACTAGCCCGGGAAGTGTTTTCATCCACACGTCCAGGTCGTAGCGCGTGGCAGCAATCTGGTCTTGCGCGTGAATTCGACCCCTCGCATCTTTCACGCAGTAACTGATCAATTTCTTGTGAATATTTAAGCCGATGTAATACATACTTTCCATGGGGAGCCTCCTTGGTTGTCTCGGGGTCGCTGAGTTCAGCTTTTGTACACCAAGCGCTCCTCCCGACGTATACATTCAAACCTCTCGATGGCAATGATAGATTTCACTTGATTGCGTTTCTCGCAGTTAAAGACTTCGGACTTTACTTGTGGTCACCGGCCCATTCTTTGCCGGCCTCGCTGCAGTTTACATAGACTTGAGAGATCTTCTGCGCCTCGATCGTGAGATAACCTACGCCGGTCGTTGAGCCTTCGTTGTAGAGCCCGTTCTGGTTGGCTAGGGCATCGTTCTTGCCGACAATCCCCACGACTTTGAAAGTGTGACCGAGTTTCCCTTTCAGGGACGAAACGTCGCCGGACACGATACGGAACTGCTTCGGACCAGGCGCACCACCGGTGATGACATAGGTGCCTGCGGTCTTCGAGAGGCATCCAACGACAGTTCTGAGGCCAAGAGCATTGGGTACATTTCCTTGCTGTTCGGCAGCCATCTGATCGACTTTCACTTGCTGGGCATTCATCGAATCCTGAGGTATAGCGACAGCGGTGACGAACATCATGGCAAAGCAAACCAAAGTAAGACGCTTCATCAGAACCTCCTCATATAGGTGAAAAAAACACTTCCCACTTCTCGATTAGAAGTAGCCAGATATTGTCCGCCTCGGCACCCCTCTTCGAAATATAGCTATCTACGTGTTACTTTCTATCTTTGTTAGAGCCTGGTGAAACTCCGTTACAAGCGAAGGCTTCTCGCGAAATAGACCACGCAAAGCTACGGTTGTCATCCGTGCTTCATGGCACTTCACTCCGCGGACGACAACGCAGTCGTGCCGACCCGTAGCACGCGCCACGCAGCCTAAAGGTTTCACAACCGACATGAAAGTGTCCGCTATCTCTGAAACAAGGTCTTCTTGCACGATAGGGCGAGACGCCATTGTTTGAATCAGGCGAGGAACCTTGGAAAGACCTACGATCTTGCCCTGTGGCACATAACCGAAGTGCATCTTTCCTCGATAGATCAGGAGGTGATGCGGACAGAGGGAGTAGAAATTGATGTCCGAAACAACAATGAGTTCACTATGCTTTGAATCAAAGGTTTTCAAAATCTTCGCGGGGTCCATCCGAGAACCACGCGTCAGCTCCCGATAAAGCCGTGCCACACGCGCCGGGGTGCCTGCGAAGTGCTGATCAGCAAGATCCAGGCCGAGTTCCGTAATCAATTCGCGGATAATACTCTCCAATCGACCAGTCTCGGCCTCATCCGACAGTAGCAATGACATGTTTCGGTCGTGCCGAACTGCCGATTCGAACATCACGCTCATCTCTCACCTCGGTCACAATAGGTTTTTCCCTGAAAATCACCATTCACAAATCATCGAATGAAGCTTCGATACTACGACTGTAGAGGAAGGGGCCCCGTTCATAGGCAGAACAGGACCCCGCTGAGCTGCTTTAAGGACTTACTTTGGCAGAAGGACGGAATCGATCACGTGAATGACCCCGTTGCTGCAGAGGATGTCTGTCTTGACGACTTTGGCGTTGTCGACCATCACGGTGCCATCGTTAACGCTGATAGCTAGAGACTGCCCGTTCACCGTCTTGGCCGAATCTATTTTGGTCACTTCGGAAGCCAAGACCTTTCCCGGAACCACATGGTAGGTCAGGATGGCCACGAGCTTGGCTTTGTTCTCCGGCTTCAGCAGATCTTCCACCGTGCCTGCCGGCAGCTTTGCGAATGCTTCATCTGTGGGAGCAAAGACCGTAAAAGGGCCATTGCTCTTCAGGGTATCCACAAGACCGGCTGCCTGAAGTGCTGCAACCAGCGTCTTGAAGGAGCCTGCTGCGACCGCAGTATCAACGATGTCTTTCGAGGCAGGTTTGGGACGCGCGGATGTCTGCTGAGACAGAGACAAGACGAGGGCCACGGCGGCCATGAAAGAAGCAACCTTCACGAATTTATTCATATTTCCGATCATTATTTCTTCTCCTTGAATTACCTGTGATTTTCAACTTCACTTGCTGGTCCCAACATCTCTTGCAAATGTTCTGAAACGCCAACGCGACAATCGAAACCGCTGAGTGAACTAATTCTGGTCATAATCCGATCGGTGATCTTGGAATACGACATAAACGTTTGCCGTGCCGATCTCGAACCCCGCCGCGAGCGCGTTGGTCTGACAGACTCCAGTAACGGCAGCAGCAGCTGCGGACGTGAGGGTCACCCCGACACCCTTCAAGTGGAGCACCCCCTCCGCCGAAGGCTTCAGCGGGAGACTCAGCCCAGCTGGCAGTTGGAGGTTGAAGAGCGGTCTGACGAGCTTGTCATCCTCTACGACGAGACCCGTCAGCACAGGTGAAGTACGGTTGAACCAGACGTGAGAGTCAGACCACCGGAGTGGCTGATTTCGCCACGAGCAGTCTGAAGATCAATCGCTCCCCCCGTGATAGGGAAGGCGACCTTGCCGTCTCCGAGGTTCGAGGGCCGTACGACCCCAGGAGTCAAGCCAAGCGTGTGGAGCGCTGAAACGAAAACGGAGCTCAGGGCAACGGAAGTTTGTCCAAAGCCAATCGTTTTTGTCTGCGCCTGAACCGCGGAAGTTGCAAGTGCGAGGGTAAGACCCAATATCGTTTTTTTTGCGAGGTGCTTCATCTAGATTTCTCCTCTTGATCTGCAGCCGGGATATCCATCTGGAGTCCCGTCTTTTTTCTGGCTACAATGTTTAACTTTAGAGCAAAAACATTTGACTGCAAGGCAAATACGCTCCAAAATGAATGTCGAGTGCATCGGGGTTAAATCTTTGCCGGCTTTTTGCTTGCTGGTTAAATGCGGAGGAAGTTGATGCTGTCAGAGACGCTGGCCAAGGGATTAGGCCACTATGCCATTGGAGAAAAGCTACGAGTGCTCCGTCTGAGGAAGAAGATGGGCCTCGTGGAATTGGGTCGGCACACGGGTCTTTCGGCGGCCATGCTCTCCAAAGTGGAGCGCGAGAAACTTTTTCCGACGCTGCCGACGCTCTACCGCATCGCCTTGGTGTTCAGCGTTGGCCTGGAGTACTTCTTTTCCAACGACAGGAAGCACCACGTCTTAGGCATCGTACGACGAGCCGAGCGCAAACGCTTTCCGGAAAGGCCCGATGGGCGTGATATCTCCTTTTACTTTGAATCGCTGGACTTCGCCGCGGTGGAGCGCAAGCTAAACGCCTATTACGCTGAATTCCAGCCGCTGCAGCCTGGAAAGGCTCGCCAGCATCATCATGCCGGAGCCGAGTTCGTATCGGTCCTTCGCGGGAAGCTTGAGCTCCACATCGGAACGGAAGACCACATTCTCGAATCGGGGGACTCGATCTATTTCGACTCCTCGCGGCCACACTCCTACAGAAGAGTCAGTCAGAAACCATGCAGTGCAATCATTGTAACCGTGCCGTAAGCAAGATTTGCTGCGCAGAAACTGCCGAGTTTACAAGCGTTCGACCAGAGCCTGTTTGTAGTTTATTGAGAAGGAATTTATCCGGGGAGAATGCTAATGGTGGGTCAATCGGCCTCTGTAGAGCCAAATGAGGAGATCCCCCTGGGCGCAGACCACCGTTCGCTCGTCCTTGTAACTGGAGCCTCAGGCTACGTCGGAGGGCGCCTCCTTAAAGCACTTGAGAAAGCAGATTGGCCTGTTCGCTGCCTTGCGCGACGCCCCGATTTTCTTCGACCAAGAGTTGCTACCACAACCGAAGTTATTAAAGCAGATTGCTTGGATCGGGGTTCGCTTGCACCGGCGATGGCTGGAGTGCATACGGCGTATTACCTCGTTCACTCCATGGGCTCCCCGGGTCAGTTCGAACAGGAAGACCGCCAAGCCGCACAAAATTTCGCAGACGCTGCACGCGAGTCTGGAATACGGCGCATCATCTACCTCGGTGGCTTGGGAAACCAGGACCAAGCTTTATCTGCACATCTGCGAAGTCGTCAAGAGGTTGCAGACATCTTGCGGAGTTCCGGGATCCCTACCGTCGAATTTCGCGCCTCAATCGTGATTGGTTCCGGAAGTGTCTCATTTGAAATGATTCGTGCGTTGGTACAGCGCTTGCCGGTGATGATTTGCCCACGCTGGGTTAATGTCAAAGCCCAACCGATCGCGGTCGAAGATGTGATTGCCTACCTGATGGAAGCACTTGATTTGCCAGCAGAACAACAGGGATACGTATTCGAAATCGGGGGCACCGACCAGGTGAGCTATGGCGAAATAATGCAAGAGTATGCGCGGCAATGTGATCTCCGTCGATGGATGATCTCGGTTCCAGTCTTAACACCCCGTCTCTCTAGTTTGTGGTTGGGTCTGATCACTCCTATCTATGCTCGAATAGGCCGCAAGCTTGTCGACAGCATGCGCAATTCAACTCTGGTGCGCGACCCTTTGGCATTGACGACCTTCACCGTCAAGCCGAAAGGGCTGAGACAAGCAATCGAGAGAGCTCTTCACCACGAGGACCAGGAATTCGCCCTGACTCGCTGGTCCGACGCTCTCTCCTCGAGTGGAAAGCCGGCGTCTTGGGGTGGAGCGCTATTTGGGACGAGGTTGGTCGATTCCCGAACGGTCCAGGTGTCGGTTCCCCCAGTTGCCGCATTCGCTCCGATCCAGCGGATAGGAGGTTCGAATGGTTGGTACTACGCTGATTTTCTGTGGTGGTTAAGAGGCTCCTTAGATCTCCTCGTGGGCGGCGTGGGACTGCGCCGTGGCCGTCGCGATCCTCACAGATTGGCCACTGGCGATGCTCTTGATTTCTGGCGCGTGGAGAGAATCGAGCCGGATCGTCGCCTGAGTCTAGTCGCTGAAATGAAGGTCCCCGGTCGTGCGTGGCTCCAGTTTGAGGTTGAACCAAATAGCCGAGGATCCGTTATTCGGCAAACGGCTATTTTTGATCCTGATGGATTAGCAGGGCTTATCTATTGGTACGCGCTTTATCCCTTACATCTGTGGATTTTCAGCGGTATGCTCGACCAAATCGCAGCCAGCGCGGAACGAGAGGCAGGTCTTGCTTCCGTTTAGAGAGGACCGCAAATTCCGGGAAGCTCGCCGCCCTCACTAGCCAGGTTTGGGGAGACCACTGTCGCTGTCCTCGAACCAGAGTTGGCTCTTCGCGCTGATTCATATCTACGAGTTAATCGTCCCAATTTGCTGTCCGTGCGTAGAGCAGCCAAGCCCTTGAACGACTCCTAGGTCGCGCCCACGCTGTTGAGATGACGGAGGCCCTGTGGTCTGATGGCGTATGCCGTCTGACGTATAGGATACGGATTATGAAGCATGGGATGCCGGCAAGGGCGATTGTGCCGGCTGCGATTGCGGCTTTCTTCTCAGAACCGCCGCGGAAAGCAGTGTGATGGCCAGGCCAATCGGGAAGGGCTCGATGAAAGTCATCAGTGAGTTGAAGAGCGGGTTTTCGTACTGCTCCTTGAATTTCTTCAGTTGCTGAACTTGCACCTGGACGGCTGCAGGACTCGCACCCGAGGCCTTGAGCTTCTCGATCGTTTGGGCGCCATATTTGTCCATGAAATCGGGGGGGAGGAAGTTGAAGTAGAGAACCTCCCAGGTCACGACATAAAAAATGCACGAGATCAGGGTAATGGAGATCCCCACGGCAAAAGCTTTCGTGAAGGTGATCCGGCCGTTGCCGATGTTGTCGCGGTACGAGCGGATGCCGAAGAATACCAGCAAAAACGAGAGCACGATGGCCGTATAGCCGATGACCAAACCCTTGGTAAAGGCTATCTTGTGCATGAACGGCACAGTGGCCACCATCATCAGCGAGGAAAGAGCGCCAGAAATCAGCCCGAAAGTCAGCACCGTCTTCTTCATTGATTTAAGTCTCCTTTTGCCTCAATTCTGTGAAACTTGGTTTAACGTGCCCGAAATTTAGCGGGGGGCCGCCGGCGCTGCGGTCAGTCTTCCTTTGGCTTTGGCGGTTCCCATAACTCAAGCGAGCAGCGAGTCGAGATTGTCGACGCGGTAGTTGATCATGAAGCTGGCGTTGCTCGCGGCGAAATATTTCGTCGTCTGGGGGAAGATGCACCACGGAGTTAAGGAGCTGCGGCGGGTTCTCTGATTTGAATAAAATCCCGCCAACGCCGGTTACGCGCTTCATAAGCCTCCTTCACCAGATCTCACGGGCCAGAAGTGTAGCGGGGGACGTAAACGTTGTCGTCACCCTTTTGGGTGATTCTGCATTCCAGGACGGAAAATCACGCTTTTGGGTGGGGCGCCTCCAGTCAGGCAAACGATTCAAGGGATCAGCCGGGCGGTCTTGCCGATCTGCACGGCCTGGGTGCGCCGCTTTGCGCCCAGCTTATCAAACAGCCGACTCGAATGCGTCTTCACCGTGTTTTCGCTGACGAATAGCCGCCCGGCAATCTCCCGGTTGCTCAACCCGGTGGAGATCAGCCCGAGAATCTCCAGTTCGCGCGGGGTGATGCCGAGCTGCCTCACGCGCCTCTCGTCGGCGGCGAAGGGACCTGCGGTCGGCACCGGGACTTCCTTCATGATCACTGCCGGCTTCTTTCTCGTGAGCGTCTGCCCCAGCCAGATGCCCAGACCCGCAAACAGCGCCGCGACCAGCGCGCCGTAGATCTCCACCGAATGCTCCACGACCAGGAAGCGGTACTCCGTAAGCTTCAGCACTGCGATGAGCAGGCCGCCGCACACGCCGTAGAGCAGGATATCGCGCACCGCGCGGCGGCGCGAGCCCGGGTCGGATTCCCTCGTCCTGGTCACGGCAGTCCATGATATCTGAAGACTTCAGCATTGGGGAGCGCCAGCCTCTTATAGCCCGGCACACGGAATGGATACCCTGCGCCAGGACTTCTTCGAGGCCGTTACCTCGTGGCCAGGATTACGGATCACTCTCCAGAAAACAAACGCGTAAGTTGATAGCACGCCGCTGTCCCCTGCTCGGAAACAACTCCGGTCCAAGAGTCCCGTCGAGCGGTAACTTGTGGCTACCTTGCGTCTGTCGTTGGTCTCTCCGAACGCCGTTTCTCGCTCCCGGGTGGCCGACGATACACCCGGAATGTGCCGGGCGTGAACGGCACTTTAGCGCATGACGCGTCGTTCAGCACTTCGCCGACAGTCAGGTCCATCACCTCAAGGCTCCTTACTCGCAATGTACAGATACCTCAGCAGGCGCTTTTCGCTCATCAAGAGTCGTACACAGGACAGGAACCTTTGCAGGCCGTCGAAGTTGATGTTGCCTTCCGCTGCGACCAGTTCCTCTTTCCTTTTCTCCCGTGCATGATGCCAGCGCTGCGCGATCCGGGCCGCGCAGTCGGTTGTATCGGTTGCGTGGATCTGGCAAAACCCTGCTCGCGCAATGAGTCGTTCATTCTCTCCAGGCGGGCTGTACACGTAAAAGCCGATTGAGCTGCGAGTGGCGATTTCTTCGTGGGAAAGCATTCCGCCGACTACCAGAGCGTCACTGAACAGCATCCGTCCGCCCGGCTTCAGTACGCGAAAGATCTCACCCAAGACCGCGGGCCGCCCTGGAAGATGGCACAAAACGTCATTCGAAAAGGCGGCATCAAAGGTCTGGTCGTCGAAAGGGAGATTCTTCGAAACGTCGCATTGCTCGAAATGCGCCCGTGAAGCGAGACCTCTTGCCAGCGCAAGTTGGTTCGCATTGCGAACTCCGGCTGCATTAATGTCCAACCCTACGAGCCGGCAGCCGACTTTTTCCGCAAGGTGCAACGCATATCCCCCCGAACCGCACCCAACCTCCAAGACGGACGAATTGAGTCTCAGGTCAAGCAGTTGGGGGATTTCCTCGGACTCTTCAGTTGTGACCCAGCTTGTTTGCCCAAGGTCCTCCCCATAGGTCTCGATGCGCACCAGTCGGTAACCGTCCGACTCATAGTTCCCGTACGCACTGTCGTAGAGATCCACTTTCTGGGACACGTTAAAGATTCTCCTCGACCTACTTCTCGCGGCCTGTATATCAACTAACGAGCAGCAGACTAGCAGCCTACTTCGGTGTTTTCAAAGGCTATGTAAACCGAAGTGGCCTACCTTATCCGATCGGAAAGGAATCCGGGGTGAGAACGTTGATAAAATCCGTCGCCGAGCAATTCTGTGGCATTCGGATATCGCTACGGCGCTTTCATTTTACGTGGAAACTTCTGACGCAGAATCCCGTGAAGCGTTGGACAAGTTAAGCGCGTTGATGGGATAATTTTATTGCGCCGAAGTAGCTCAGTTGGTAGAGCACCTCATTCGTAATGAGGGGGTCGAGAGTTCGAGTCTCTCCTTCGGCTCCATCAAGCTGTTTCTTTTGCTCTCGATACGCTATTCGCCTACTGGCGGACGGGTATCCCCGAAGTGCGTGTGTGTTTGCGTCGTCGCTTGTTGAATTTACTTCAGTGGATTCGGCCTACCTGATTTGTTGCAAACTTGCTATAAGTTTCCTTCTCCCGGCGCTCAGAGCATCCATTCGCTGGCTTTCTTGGACCGCAAAGAACTATGGTAACCGCGGGTTTCCGTGCTGCGATTACGGGATCCGGCTCATCTGTGATTAGGGCCTTGAGTACAAAATCCAGCCCCACGCACAATCAGGTGACAAAACTAGAGGATGCGCGAATCGTTCACGACTGAAGTTTGTTCTGTTGGGCTTGCTCTTGACGACGCATGACCAGAAGGGTCAAATCGTCGGTCTGCTTCAAACCCTCCCCAAAGCTTATCCAGTCCTCAATACATTTGGAGATTAACGCATGCGGGGCCAGCCCCCTTAGTTGAGCCATCTGAGTACGAATTCGGTCGATGCCATACTCTTGTCCCGTGCGATTCCGTGTTTCCGTTAGCCCGTCAGTATAGAGAAAAACGGCGTCACCCTCGGCTAGTGTGAACTGATGGACAGGAAACCGGGCGTTACAGAACATCCCTAGAGGCACTCCCGTGGAATCCATCGGTGTTGCTCCGTCAGGGTGGATGTGAAGGAGGGGAAGATGGCCTGCGCTGACAAACTCCACCGAGCCATCGCGTCTAGCTCGTCCTACGATGAGAGTTGCGAATTGTCCGGCAAGCGTGCTTTCACAAAAAATGCGATTGGCGTCTTCGACCATTCGACCGAACGGGAGACTGGCTTCAGCAAGGCTCCGAAACGTTGCGTGGAGGTGACTCATGAGCATCGACGCAGCCACACCCTTGCCGGAGACGTCTCCAAGCATGAAAAGTAAGCCGTCGTCTGTTTCTAGGAGATCGCAATAGTCACCGCTCACCATCCCCGCGGGTTGATAGTGGAAGCGTACATCCCACCCTGCCGGTGCAAAACCAGGCTTCGGCAGGAGAGCACGCTGAATGCGTGCGGCCAATAAGAGATCAGTTTCTAAGGCCCGCTGTTCAGCACTGGTAAGATGATCTAGGCAAAATCGCACTAACGGATCGACCAGCAACCGGTCCGGTTCAATGGACTCATCACACTTCTCGCAAATCCCGAATGTTCCTTGATCGAAACGGCGTAGCGCAGCATCCACAGCAGTCAGAAGGTGCGAAAGAGTAGCATCCGCTACCGAGGAATGCAACGCTGCGCGAAGGTGCTCGCGACGCTGTTCCAGTTCTGTGCGCAGATAAGATTTTTCGGCAGTGATCATATGACCTCCTGCCATAGCTTGCTGTTTTTCAGCTGAACTTTCCATCCGATATCCTCCTTCAAACTTGAGGGGCTCAGGAAGGAATTGAACGCCACGGGACTGGCTATTCGAATGCAACTCACTTCCCGAGCCAAACGACCAAGCGGTCCCGAGAATGAGTCCTGAATATAGGATGCTTCGAATACATGATTCGGTGCTGGTTGCACCCCCCTGGTAGCCTCATACGGGCCCAACAACGTTTTGAAACTTCAAGCGCCCGGTCTTGTGCGGTTGCGAGTCAGTAGGCTCCAGTGATCTCTGGCATGTGGCCCTCACCTCGTTTGACAACTTGATTCACAAAATATAGTCTCGCCGCTAGTCATGGCAACCCACGCCAACAGTTTTCATCTTGAAGGCAAGGTCGCCGCAATCACAGGCGCGGGCAGCGGAATCGGCCATGCCATTGCTCTCCGATTCGCTCGAGCGGGTGCCGTTATCCGAGCAATTGACATCGACCACCCCTCCACCGTGGCCACGGCAAAGGAAATTTCTGGCGCGGGTGCTAAAGCCACTTCTCACGTTTGCGATG
The DNA here is from genome assembly GCA_035314425.1 of Candidatus Acidiferrum sp. Lineage (GTDB taxonomy): Bacteria > Acidobacteriota > Terriglobia > Acidiferrales > UBA7541 > Acidiferrum. Next base: position 40,066 of record DATFZN010000027.1, read on the forward strand.
TCGGCAACCATACGGAAACCAAAGAGGTTTTTCGACAAATTGCGCAACTCGGTTCACTCGATATTCTCGTTAACAATGCGGGCATCTCGAATATCGGCAAACTCGAAACCACTTCGGAATCCGACTTCGATCGCGTCTATCGCGTAAACGTAAAAGGGATCTACAACTGCATGCGCGCGGCGATTGAACTGCTGAAAGCCAACGGTGGGGCCATCGTAAACATGGCATCAATTGCTGGCACCGTTGGGCTGGCTGACCGTTTCGCCTATTCAATGAGCAAGGGCGCGGTAATTGCGATGACTTATTCTGTGGCCCGAGACTATCTGCAATACAAAATTCGCTGCAACTGCATTTCGCCTGCACGTGTGCACACCCCGTTCGTCGACGATTACTTGGCTAAAAATTATCCCGGCCGCGAAAAAGAAATGTTCGACAATTTATCGGCAACAGCGCCGATGGGCCGAATGGGATACCCAAGCGAAGTCGCTGACCTCGCCTTGTTTCTTTGTTCTGACGAAGCTGCCTTCATCACTGGTTCAAACTATCCGATCGATGGCGGCTTTCTGAATCTTCACGGCTAAACGGGAACATGGACCTACACCTAAAAGACAAAGTCATACTGATCACCGGCGGTTCCAACGGAATCGGCGCCGCCATCACCCGCGGTTGTGTGGGCGAAGGTGCCATCCCGGTCATCGTCGATAAAGACGCCGCAGCAGGAAAGCAGTTACAGGAGGAATTGCGAACGCAGCGGAAAGACTGCGGTTTCATCGCGACAGATCTATTGCGCGCCGAAAATTGCTCACAAGCGGTCGACCAAACACTGAAACAGTTTGCCAGACTCGATTGTCTGGTCAACAATGCGGGCGTCAACGACCGTATCGGCCTGGAAACGGGCAGTCCCGAACAATACCTTGCGTCGTTAGAGCGTAATCTTTTTCATTACTACAACATGGCTCACTACGCCTTACCTGCCCTGAAGAAGTCGAGGGGTAGCATTGTGAATATCGCCTCAAAAACGGCACTCACCGGCCAAGGTGGAACCTCCGGCTACGCCTCTGCGAAGGGAGCAGTCCTAGCGCTCACGCGCGAATGGGCGGTCGAGCTTCTCCCCTATGAAATTCGCGTCAACGCCGTTGTTCCCGCTGAAGTGATGACGCCACTCTACAAAAAATGGCTCGCGACCTTCCCCCATCCGGGTGAAAAACTGAATCACATCGTCTCGAAGATCCCGCTAGGCAAGCGCATAACCTCAGCGGAAGAGATCGCCGCTACGGTCCTATTTCTACTTTCTGCCCAGGCCGGACATACCACCGGACAATTCCTATTTGTGGACGGCGGCTACGTCCACCTCGATCGCGCGTTAAGCTAGCCGACTTTCTTTTTCCCGAGATCGAACTAGACCAGCGCTTTATAAGGAGCAACATGTCAGCCACCACTTCACCCAAAACCAAACGCTATTGCCTGACGCTCGACTTGCACGACGATCCGGCGCTGATTGCCGAATACAAGCGCTACCATGAGCAGGTCTGGCCTGAGATAACAAGCACTTTCAAACCCTCTGGCATCGAGTGCATGGAAATCTATCTCCTCGCCTCTCGCCTCTTCATGGTGATCGAGGTGAACGACACCTTCTCGTTCGAAGCCAAAGCCAAAGCCGATCGTGAAAATCCTAAAGTTCAGCAATGGGAAAACTTGATGTGGAAGTTTCAGAAGCCTTTGCCTGGCTCGCACCCCGGTGAAAAATGGCTGCAGATGGATCGAATCTTCAAATTCCCGATCTAACCACCACCGGCAGACCGAGGCCCCTTTTTCCGTTTCCTGCCTCGGTTTCACTCCTCGAGTGCAAACTAGGTTCCTTTTTCTGCAATGTTTTGCCATTGGCCGAATGAGTTTCTGACCTCATTTTCTTGTTGTCTAATCGTTCATAAAATGGCATCGTCTCCCCATCCGGGGATCCCCGGTTATACGCTGCTATTGAAATCCCATAGTAGCCTTGATGTCGGGGTGCAAGGGACACGGTTGACCGAGAGTAGTGGCGCGAAAGAAATGAAGTCCGGCGAGGTTCTAGACACGGACTTGCTCGTCAGGTTGCTGATGCCCAGCAATGCAGAGGCTCTCTGTCTGGTGCGAGCCATGCTCGAGCGTGCAACCGAACTTCTCCATTTTGAGGAGAACCAGTCACGTGCTATTGTTCGCTCCGTTGACGAAGCCCTTGCCAATGTAATTCGTCATGCATACCAGGGAAAGACCGATCTTCCGATTGAGGTCACTTGCAAACGATTGCGAGGAGACCCCGATGGGACCCACGTGACCGGTCTCGAGATACTTCTCGAAGACTCTGGCATTGCCCTCGACCCCGCTAAACTAAAGGGGCGTCCCCTCGAGGATCTTCGCCCAGGCGGTTTGGGACTTCATTTCATCCGTCAGAGCATGGATGAGGTAGAATTCAGCCACAAAAATGGTAAGAATCAACTTCGAATGGTTAAGTACATAGTTCCGGCCACTGTTACAAAGCCGGAGGGAGAATAGACCGTGCTGATTGCCGCTCGTGCTTCGGATGGTTTCACAATCTTCGACATTACCGGAGACATCGACCTCGCGCATTCCCCGCAAATGCGTAAAGCCCTTCTCGGTGAGATCAAAGAAAAAAAGATTCCCAAAGTCTTTCTCAATATGAAGAACGTGCGCTACATCGACAGCTCTGGGATCGCTTCGCTGGTAGAGGGATTGAAAGCTTCCCGCGATGTGGGCACGCGCCTCATCCTGTTCGGCTTGAATAATTCGGTTCGCGAAGTGATGCAGCTTTCGCGCCTACAGAAAATTTTCGAAATTTTTGATGACGAAGCGCAAGCACTCGCTTCTTGATGTAGCATTGCCACTGCCCCCAAAAGGACCTCAGGCCTGTGGAATTCTTAAGAAAAGCTGGTGCCGCCACCCTCGATACCCTTGCGTATCTGGGGTCTCTGGGAATGCTTGCCTTCCGCTCCGCTTGGGCTGTTTTGTCCGGTCCCTTCGTCAACAAGCCCGTCAGCTACAGCACCACGATCGAGCAAGCCATGGAAGCGGGCATTCGTGCCCTTCCGATCCTCTCACTCATCACTTTTTTTATCGGTCTGATCCTCGCCCTGCAAGCCGCCTACGAACTCCAAAGCTTTGGTGCCATGAACCTGGTCGCCGGCGGCGTAGCGATCTCGATGAGCAGGGAACTTGGCCCGCTCATCACCGCCGTCATCGTTATCGGCCGTTCCGGTTCGGCCTTTGCGGCCGAGCTGGGCACGATGAAAGTAAGCGAGGAAATCGATGCGCTCGAAACGATGGCGATCGATCCCGTTTACTTCCTTGTGGCCCCCAAGTTCGTCGCGATGGTGGTCATGCTTCCGTGCCTTACGATCTGGGCCCTCGCCATGGGGATTCTCGGCGGCGCCGTCTTCGGTGTGCTGAAAGCCGATTTCACCTGGTACACCTACATCAAAGCTTCTCTCGACTCCCTCGTACTGCGTGACGTCAACACCGGTCTCCTCAAGAGCGTTATGTTTGGAATTACCATCACCGCAGTGGGCTGTCTGGAAGGTCTGTTGACCGATGGCGGGGCTGAACAGGTTGGCCGCTCCACGACACGTGCTGTCGTTATTTCCATTTTTCTGGTGATTCTCGTTGATCTGATTTTCACGACTCTTTTCTTTGTCCTGGAGGGCCACTGAGTTCATGCCGGACCAGAAACAATCACCGAGCGCAGCAACCGCCGATCCTACTGGTCCGATGATCTCGCTTCGCGACGTACGCGTCAGCTACGAGGATGATGACCGTGAAATTCTTCACGGCATCAGCTTTGATGTTCAGCGCGGCGAAACATTGGTCATCCTCGGCGGCTCCGGTTCGGGCAAGAGCACTTTGCTCCGTACCCTCGTCGGCTTGCAGAAGGCTTCCTCCGGGGAGATTTGGATCGGCGGGCAGAACTTTGCCAAGATTTCCGAGAAAGAACGCAACAAAATCCGGAAGCGCATGGGCATGTCCTTCCAAGGCGGGGCACTGTTCGGTTCCATGACGGTTGGTGATAATGTAGCTCTGCCGCTGCGTCAGCACACCAAACTCGAGGATCCCACCATCGAAATTATGGTCCGCCTGAAGCTTGACCAAGTCGGGCTTACAGGCTTCGAGGACTTTCTCCCCTCACAACTGTCCGGTGGTATGAAGAAAAGAGCCGCCGTCGCCCGTGCCTTGGCCATGGACCCGGAAATCCTCTTTTTCGACGAGCCCTCCGCTGGTCTCGATCCCATCATCGCCGCAGGCATCGACCAGCTCATCCTTGAGCTTAAAAAGGCATTCCACATGACGATCATCGTTGTCACTCACGAGCTCGCCAGCGCGTATCTCATCGCTGACCGCATGGTTCTCATCAACAAGGGGATTGTCACCGCCATGGGCACTGTCGACGAAATGCGCAACAGCACCCATCCCAAAGTACGTCAATTTCTCGACCGCATCCCTGAACCTGCGGTCGCCCAGGAACTGGATTATCTGCAAATGCTCACGGAGTCTCGCCCGAAGTCGGGTGACACTCTGCGGGGGAGAAGCTAAATCATGGACTCTCGAGGACAACAAATCTCGGTCGGCATTTTCGTTATTATCGCTGCGGCGCTGCTCATCTTCATTGTTTTCACCTTGTCAGGCGCCTTTGCCGGGTCAGACATCGTCTATCACGCCAAGTTCGCCAACGCCGCAGGCCTCAGTCCCGGTTCTTCCGTGCACTACATCGGGGGAACCAAGATCGGTCACGTCACCAAGATGCAGATCGATCCAAAAGATCCAAGCCGCCTGGACGTCCTTTTCACGGTCGACAAGGGCTTGCCGATCAAGACCGACAGCATGGTGACCATCCAATCCTTCAGCCCCCTCGGAGAGAACCACATTGATATTAAGGCCGGTTCTCAAAATGCCGCGCTCGCTCCGTCCGGTACCACGCTTCCATCTACACCTTACTTCGGGTTTAATGACCTCGGCGAGGAGCTGAACAAGCTTTCTCCCAAAGCCCAAGAGCTTATCGCGAATCTGAATGACCGCGTCATTCAGTTGCGCACCACTCTCGATCGTGTCAACGACCTGATCAACGACAAGAATCGCGCCAACGTTTCGGCCAGCCTCGACGAACTCCACGGCATCCTCAAGGAGAATCGCCCGCAGTTGAAGGCCACTCTCGAGCACGTCAATGCCGCCAGCGCGAAACTTGGGCCTCTCCTCGAGCAACTTCATAAGACCTCGCAGCAAGCCAGCGATACTCTCGATCACGTCGACTCGTTAATCGCTGACAATAAGGAGGACATCCACGCCGCGGTGAAACAATTGCGCCTGGTTCTCTCCTCCGTCAACGACCTCACTGACAAGCTCAACGGTACTCTCGACGCCAATCAGGACAACATCGATCAAATCATCCTGAACCTACGCGACGTTTCCGAGAACCTGCGCGAATTTACCGATGACATCAAGACCAGGCCATCTAGTTTAATTCTTTCCGGCACTCCACGTGCCCGCAAACCCGGAGACAAGCAATGAGAATGTTCGCAAACTCCATTCCGCAGACCCAACTCTTCGCGCATTGCAATCGGAGATTCCGAGCCAGGGCTCTCTCCGCTCTCGGCCTCTCTTCGCTCGCGCTTGTGCTTGCCGCTTGTGGTGCGCCACGGATCAAGTATTACCAGCTCAGCTATCCCATGGCCCAGCAAACGCAGACGCAATCATCGGTCTTAAACGTTTCTCTGTTGGTCCGCACCTTCGACTCCTCAGTCCTCTACAAAGACAACCGCATCGTCTACGCCATCGGGCCGCAGGAGTTGGGATTGTATGAAACCCAGCGTTGGATCAACCCTCCTGTCGACATGCTGCAAGACGCACTCATTCGCGGCCTACGCGCTTCCGGCCGCTATCGTTCGGTCATGAGCGTTCGTGGTGAAGGTGGTGGCGAATATTCCCTCACCGGCGGTCTGTATGAATTTTGCGAATTCGATGGCGCCCAGATCTCGGCCCGCCTGAATTATGTCGTCCGCTTGCGCGAACGCAAGACTGGCTTAATCGTCTGGACGCACAACTACAGCCACGATGAGCCAGCCGGTGAGAAAACCGTTCTCGCCGTCGTCAGCGCTATGGACAAGAACGTTCAGCGCAGCGTGGAGGAGATCCAGGCAGGTTTGCTCGAATACTTCAACGCCAACCCTCCCAAATGAGTTCAGCAAACTGGTGGCACCGTTACTCCCGACTGCACTCTCGGGATGTCCCTTTCCCAGTAGCGACGCATGGATTTGCCCTCCCCGCACCTGTGCGCATCCCCACTGGTGGGATCCCGCTCCTCGCCGTAAACTGTGATTAAGCATCTGGAGCAAAAATCACGATGGACTCCTCTACCGCCGAAAAATCAACCACTTCTTCCGCTGCGCCTACCACCTTCGATTTCCTCGATCTCCGCGCGCAATTCGCTACCATTCGTGAAGAAGTGATCGCCGCCGTGCAGCGCGTCCTCGAATCGCAATATTTCATTCTCGGCCCTGAAGTAAAACAGTTTGAAGACGAAGTCGCCGCAAAACTCGGCGCGCGGTTCGCCATCGGCTGCGCCTCCGGTACCGATGCGTTGATTCTCGCTCTGATGGCCGCCGGGCTCGGCTCTGGCGATGAAGTCATCACCACTCCATTTAGTTTCATCGCCACGGCCGGTTCGATCGGCTTGATCGGCGCCAAACCGGTGTTCGTCGACATCGATCCCGTCACCTTTAACATCGATCCCACCAAAATCTCCGCTGCCATCACTCCACGCACCCGAGCCATCATGCCCGTGCATCTGTTCGGTTTGCCTGCTGATCTCGATCCCATCCTCGAGCTCGCTCGCGCCCGCAAATTGGTCGTCATCGAAGACGCCGCTCAGGCCATTGGCTCTCGTTACAACCATCGGTTCATCGGCACCCTCGGCGATATTGGCTGCTTCAGTTTTTTCCCATCGAAGAATCTCGGCGGCGCGGGCGACGGCGGCATGATCACCACGAGCGATCCTGCTCTCGCCGACCGCCTGCAGATGATTCGCAATCACGGCAGCAGGAAAAAATATTTTCACGAAGTCCTGGGCACCAACAGTCGCTTGGACGCCATCCAGGCCGCCGTCCTTCGAGTAAAACTGCGCTATCTCGACAAATGGGCCGCAGGCCGCCAGAGTCGGGCTGACCGTTATCGCCGACTCTTCGCAGAAAAGCATCTCCCCCCCTCCCTCACCTATCCCCCCGCGCCTTCAGCGAAGTTTCACCACGTCTATCACCAATTTACGATTCGTAGCCGTTCTCGCGACCAATTGAAAGAGTCTCTGCGGATTGCTGGTGTCCCCTCAGAAATCTACTACCCCCTCTGCCTGCACCTGCAAAACGCGTTCAAACATTTGGGCTACAACGCCGGCGAGTTTCCAGTCTCCGAAGAAGCCAGCCTCGAAGTTCTCTCCTTGCCGATTTACCCGGAACTCCCCGACGAAAAACAGAACCGCGTAGTCGAAGCCATCGCCGGGTTCTATCATTCGCACTAACGGCGACTGAGCCCAAAAGCATTCGAAGCTCACGACCACTACCGTTGCATTCCTCATCATCACCATTGTGTTTTGCAGCAGCGTACTGCTCGGCCGCATCTTCCATCCATTCTGTACTTTGCACCCGATGCCGAAATGTTCATGTAATCCGTTGATGAGTTTCACATCGATTCTCTGTCGCCTTTCTCTTCAGAATATTTCAACACTCTCCCTTTCGCTCCTGGCAAGTCGAGCAACGCGAGTTACTTGGCTCCGCCCTGATTCCGAGTAGACGATTGGTCTCAGACGTGCCCTAACAGATAGTGGAAACAAAACCCGAGGATGGAACAGGAGATCGGCCATGACAATCATTCTGATGCTCACCACGTTCGCACTTTTTCTTGCCATTGATTACTTCATGAAGAAGGGCAAAGTTACCGTGGAGGAAATGGAAACCACGAACTTACCTCTGGTCGCCACAACGCTGCCGACCTACGTCGCCGGTTTTGCCCTTCCGAACAATCGCAAGTATCACCAGGGACACACCTGGGCTCTGCAAGAAAGCCCGACCTTGGTTCGCGTTGGCCTCGATGATTTCGGCGCTCGCCTCGCCGGCAAGATTGATGGCATCGTTCTGCCGAAGCGCGGTCAATGGCTCCGTCAAGGCCAGAAATTCGCCACCCTGCTTCGCGACGGCCAGAAAGTAGATCTGGTTTCCCCCGTCGAAGGTGAAGTGACCAACGTAAACGACGCGCTGCTGCTCGACAGCTCCTTAAGCAACGCGGATCCCTATGGCCAGGGCTGGTTTGTCTCTGTAGTTTCGCCTGATCTGCAGACCAACTTCCGTAACCTCTTGAACGGCACGCTGGCACGCAAGTGGATGGCCGAAGCCGCTAGCCGCCTGCAAATGCGTATGCCGATGCTCGCCGGTGCGGTGGCCCAAGACGGTGGAATTGCCGTTCACGACCTGACCGTTCAAATGCCAACCGAGAAGTGGGGAGAGATCACCCGCGAATTTTTTCTGACATGAGTCGGCACTACCTCCTGATCCACGTCGACAAGGTCCCGAGTCTTGCGCTCGGGACCTTTCTCTCGTGGTGCTCCATCTTCCGATCGGTTTGGTAGCCCTCAAGCGGGGGTTCTTTTAACCACGAGTCTCGTTAGACCTCCGATTGCATCGCCGATCCCCCCAGTACTACATTCCGCTCGAGGCTCATCTACATGCATATCTCCTCATCGCTCGCTGCCCCCGTCGTTGCCTTCCCCGTGGTCCTGGCTCTCGCGTGGCGGTCAGAGTTCTCTGGGGCGCATCTCAACTGGCAAACAACGCGGCTATTCCGAAAAGCTGGCAACGTTGGCTCTTCGGCGAAGGCGAAAATCGACAAAAACCAGAGTAAAATATCCCGAATCGTTGATCCGCTTCGCTTTGTTTCATTTCTTCTCCGCTTAATTTATCAGCAGCCAATGTGACGAGAATCACATACGACCATATCCACCCGCACAGGATTTTGTTGTATTTCCCCACATACTGTTTTCGGGCCGACGACAACGTGGAAGGTTTCATCACTGGCGCCGTCATCCCGGTTGAACTCTTACTCAGTTCTTCCATTCGGATGGCCCCGCCAGTGGCATTTCATTCTGGCCGGCAGTTCGCTCCGAGCCATAATCAGAATAGATTCCCTGGTGCCTGCCTGCCTTTCCTTCAAAGGGGATGAAGGTCGCTCGAGGGGGCAACAATGAGCAAAGGCATTCTCTACGACGCAACGCTCTGCATCGATTGCAAGCTGTGCGAAAAAGGCTGCGCGGAGCGCAACGGCCTTCCTTACAACGACGCAATCGCCGCCGAATCAAAGCAATCCGACCATAAACTCACGGTTGTTCTGAATCACAACGAGAAGTATATGCGCCGGTTGTGCATGAATTGCCAGGACCCTACTTGTGCGTCAGTCTGCCCGGTCGGTGCGCTGCAGAAAACCGCTCTGGGCCCGGTTACCTATGCCTCGGATAAGTGTATCGGATGCCGTTACTGTATGTTGGCATGTCCGTTTTCTGTGCCCAAATACGAATGGAGCAAAGCGCTACCCTTGGTTCGCAAGTGCGACCTGTGCTCTGACCGGGTCGCGCAAGGTCAACAGACAGCTTGTGCGGATGCATGCCCGACCGGGGCGACAAAATTTGGGGACCGTGATGAACTGATTGCCGAGGCGAAAGAACGCCTCGCCAAGAGTCCGAATCAGTATGTGAATCATATCTATGGTCTGACGGAAGTCGGCGGCACGTCGGTGCTGTTGCTTTCGGGCGTTCCATTTGACGATTTCGGCTACAGCACGAACATCGGCACGGAATCCCTACCGATGCTCACGTACCGCGCACTGTCGCATATTCCCGACCTAGTCACCATCGGTGCCGTAGCTCTGGGTGGCATCTGGTGGCTGACCAATCGCAAAAACGAAGTCGCTGCTGCGGAAGGGCGGACGGGTGCAAGCAAGGCCTGAAGGAGAGAGTATGTTCAACGGGAAAGTCACGTTCTGGCGAGTTGTGCTGGCGATTGTACTTCTTTTAGGCGCTTACGCGACTGTTCTGCGCTTTGTTCGCGGTTTAGGCGCGTCCACTAACCTGATGGACGCTTTTCCATGGGGCTTATGGATTGGCTTCGACGTAATGTGCGGGGTCATGCTCGCTGCCGGTGGATTTACACTGACTGCTGCCGTGTACATTTTCAATTTGAAAAACTTCAAGCCCATCGTCCGTCCGGCGGTGTTAACTGCCTTTCTGGGTTACTTGCTGGTGGTTGTTGCCTTGTTCTATGACTTGGGCCGGGGTTATCGGATCTGGCATCCGCTGGTCATGTGGAATCCGCATTCGGTGATGTTTGAAGTCGCCTGGTGCGTGATGCTCTACAACACGGTGCTGGCACTGGAGTTTTCTGGGGTTCTATTCGAGAAATTCAACTTACCAAAACTGCTTAAGTGGCAGAAAGCAATCGTCATTCCGCTGGTGATTGCAGGCGTCATGCTTTCTACTCTACACCAGTCTTCGCTCGGAAGTTTATATCTGATTGTTCCGAATAAATTGCATCCCTTCTGGTATACCCCGCTGCTCCCCTTCCTCTTCTTTCTTTCGGCGATTTGTGTGGGACTGGCAATGACCATCTTTGAATCTTCGATGAGCGCGCAGCACTTTGGGAAGCAGTTGGAATTGCCGTTGCTAAGAGGACTGGGGCGAACGCTGCTAGTTGTTTTATGCATTTACACCGTGGTGCGCTTCGAGGACCTGATCCGTCGCGGGGCGTTAAGTCTTCTCCGCAACGGTGGATCGGAGAGCGGACTCTTCCTGCTCGAAATCTTTTTGTGCTCGGTCGCCCCGATATCACTCTTGCTGATTCCCAAGGTGCGCGAGAGTGCCGCGGGGCTTTATCTTGCTTCTGTGCTTTGCTTGATGGGATTTGTAACCAACCGAATGAACGTTGCGATTACCGGAATGGAGTCCTCTGCAGGGCAACATTATTTCCCCAAATGGACGGAAATCGCTGTGACGTTTGCCATCGTTGGCTTTGGCTTCATGGTATTCGCTCTGGCTGTGCGTTATCTGCCGATCTTCACTCACGTTGAGAATCTCGAGGCGATCCCCGAATCAGAAGTGAACCGGACTCAGTTTCCGGAAGTGTCCCATGCTCGATCCTAAGGATAACTCCCGCACAAATCACCGCTGGAAGAAGTTCTCTCGCAGCTTGAGTTCCGAATTATTGCTTCTTCTTATTTCTTCCATGGCAGTGCTGTTTGGTGTTCTAGGCTACCTGAATATTCAGCTTCATCGCCGCCACCTCGAACGCGACGCCTTTGCCGATGCCGCCCGCACTAGCAGCGTCATCAAACGGAATACTTCGTATTACATGCTTCGCAATCAGCGTGATGGCCTGTACCACATCATCACCGAAATGGCCGATGAACCCGGCATGGTTCGTATTCGCATTATCAACGATCAAGGCCGCATCAGCTTCTCCTCCGATCCTCTGGAAATGAACAAGTTCGTCGATCAAAGTATGAATGCGCTGCCTCAGCGGCCCACGGGACCTTCTGCGCTCAATATGTCAGAGGTGAAGCAAACCTTCCGCACCTATCGACTACCTAGTCACGAGCGTGCCCTTGGCGTAATCGATCCGATTGAAAACTCCCGTGCTTGTAGCAACGCCCAATGCCATGCCCATCCCGCCGAAGTGAAGACTCTCGGCATTCTGGACACCAACATTTCACTCGCCAGCAGCGAACAAAACGTTGCCGAAAGCACTCGCCAGGTTCTCCTTTACACCATTCTTGCCGTTCTCGGTGTGGCCATCCTGAGCGCTGCCTTTGTGCGCCATATGCTCGGTGGACCGCTAAAAGCGCTCACTGCCGGAACGCGGGCCATTGGCTCTGGTGACTTCAGTCATCAGATCAAAGTCGATTCCAGTGGGGAACTGAGGGACCTGGCCACTTCGTTCAACACCATGAGTCAGCAGCTATTGGAAGCTCGGAAAGAGATTGATGCGTGGACTCGTACTCTCGAAGCTCGCGTAGAGGAAAAGACCCGCCAACTGAGCGGCGCGCAGGACGAAATGCTTCGCGTTGAACGAATGGCTTCGATAGGCAAACTTGCTGCCGTCGTCGCTCACGAGATCAACAACCCGCTTGCCGGCATTCTTACCTACGCCAAGTTGCTGAAAAAACGCCTGTCGCGCGAATCCACTGTCGATCCCGAAAACATTTCCATGCTCGATCTGGTGGAATCGGAAAGCCGCCGCTGCGGGGAGATCGTCAAAAACTTAATGACCTTCGCCCGGCCCACTTCGATGAACCGAGAGCCTGCAGACGTGAACGCCATCATCGATCGCTGCGTGCGCCTCGTTCAGCATCAGTTAAGGTTAAAGAACATTGAGCTGCACCTGGACTTAGAACCCGCCCTGGGGACGGTTCGTTGTGATCAGGGGCAGATTGAGCAGGTCATTCTCGCTTTGGTGATCAATGCGATCGACGCAATGAGCAACGGCGGAAATCTGTCAATTTTCACCCGCCTGCTTCCGAGCAGCTCCGATGTGCAAATCGAAGTGCGAGACGACGGCGTGGGTATGCCCCCGGAGATCCTCGAAAAACTGTTTGAGCCATTCTTCACGACCAAAGAGCATGGCCGCGGGCTGGGGCTTGGATTGGCTATCAGCCGCAATATTGTTGACCGCCATGCTGGGAAAATTGCGGTCAACTCGAAACTCGGTCAAGGCACTTCGATTGTTATTACTTTGCCCAAACAGGGAGCCCCCACGACGGCTCCGGTTCCGGTAGATTCTGCAATTTGAGAAGGAGAGATTATGTCCACGAAAGCCAACTTACTCGTCGTCGATGACGAACTGATTGTCCGGGACTCTCTCGATAAGTGGTTTCGTGAGGAAGGCTACGACGTCACCGTTGCAGAGAATGCCCAGGAAGCCCTCAGCAAAATGGCGGCCAAACGCTTCGACCTTGCGTTGGTGGATATAAAAATGCCGGGCACAGATGGTGTTGAGCTTCAACGGCGAATGCGCGAAGTTGATCCAGAGATGCTGGTCATCATCATGACTGGCTATGCATCGGTTGAAACCGCCGTCAGTGCGCTGAAGAATGGCGCCTACGATTATGTCTCAAAGCCATTTGACCCAGATGATATTGCGCACACCGTTCATAATGCCTTGTCGCACAAACGCGCAGAGCAGGAAAATACTCGCCTGCGCGAGACGGTAGCAGCAGTTGTTCGTCCGCAGGAAATTGTTGGTCAAAGCGCCCCTATGGTGCGCGTTTTCGAAGCGATCCAGACAGTTGGTCCTACCGAAGCGACCGTTCTGATCACCGGAGAAAGCGGCACGGGTAAAGAGCTGATTGCCCGTGCCCTTCACGCGGCCAGCCCGCGTCACTACAATCCGCTTGTCGTTCTCCATTGCGGAGCGCTCGCGGAAACACTCCTGGAAAGCGAATTGTTCGGTCATGAAAAAGGGGCTTTTACCGGTGCGCAGTACCGCAAAAAGGGAAGTTTTGAAATTGCCGATGGCGGCACCATTTTCTTGGATGAAATTGGCGATATCAGCTTGAAAACGCAAACCGATCTGCTTCGCGTCTTGCAGGAGCGAGAAATCACTCGTGTTGGCAGTTCCCATCCCATCCATGTTGATTTCCGCTGCATCGCCGCAACCAACAGGCACCTCGAGCAGTTGGTCGAGGAAGGAAAGTTTCGCCCCGATCTCTTCTATCGACTCAATGTGTTCCAGATTCAATTGCCCCCGTTGCGCGAACGCAAGAGCGACATCCCCATCCTCGTCGACCACTTCGTTCGCAAATTCGCTTCCTCCATGAACAAGCGCATCACCCGCGTCTCGCCTGCGGCAATGGCCCTGCTCGACCGCTATCAATGGCCTGGCAACATTCGAGAACTCGAAAACGCCGTGGAACGAGCGATGGTCGTTGCTCAAGGACCGGAACTGCGCGAAAGTGATTTTGCTCTGCGTCTTCCGATCATTGGTAGCGCCTCGCGAACCCTCGAAGACATGGAAAAAGCCCACATTCTCGCGGTTCTCGAAGAATGCAAAGGCAATCAAACGTTGGCCGCGGAGCTTTTGGACATCGACCGCGTCACGTTGCACAACAAGCTCAAGAAATATGGATGGAAGAGAGTGATAGCAGACGTGGCGTGAGTCGCATCCAAATACTTCCGATTGGTCCCATCAGGCCGGAGGTCCTTTCCGCACTCGCTAGCGGTCTCACCGCGGAATTCCGCCAGGCTTGTGAATTGCTTCCCGAAGCTCCTGATCCGGCCTTTGCTTTTAACGTGACGCGCCAGCAGTATTCTGCTACCGAAATCCTCGCCTCCCTGGCCCCTCGTATCACGGAGCGCACCGGGCGCCTCTTGGCAGTCACTCCTCTTGACCTTTATATCCCCATTCTCACATTCGTTTTCGGCGAAGCGCAACTTTCCGGACGATGCGCCGTGGTTTCCTACTATCGTCTTCGCCAGGAGTTTTATGGCCTGCCAGCAGATGAAAAACTTTTTCGCCAGCGTGTTCTGAAAGAATCGGTCCACGAACTCGGGCACACCTATCAGATCGAGCACTGTGAAGACTATGAGTGCGTGATGTCCTCTTCTCACTCTGTAGAATGGATCGACTTGAAAACCAGTAGTTTCTGTCCCGGCTGCCGCTCGAGCGTCCTAAGCCTAGCCCTCGGCAACCACCCGTAACGCCATCGCTCTTGGGTAATCGCCCCCTTGGTTACCTAATTCGCCGGCGACTCATGATACCGAGCCTTTTTCTGCGGCACTAGCGTCCTGACCACTACGTACAACGCCGGGATAAATATCAAATTCAGTGTCGTCGCGGCAACCATTCCACCTGCAACCGTCGTTCCCACCGATACGCGTCCAGCCGCCCCGGCCCCGCGGGCAATCGTCAGGGGTACAACTCCGAGAATAAACGCGAGAGACGTCATCAAGATCGGCCGCAAGCGGATTCGCGCTGCTTCCACGCCGCTATCGAGAACTCCCATGCCTGTCTCCTGCAGTTGTTCCGCGAACTCTACAATCAGAATTGCATTCTTACTCGACAAGCCGATCAGCATCACCAGCCCGATCTGGCAATACACGTCATTCGATAAACCACGCATGGCGATAGCCGCCAACGCGCCCAGCAACGCCACCGGCACGCCCAGCAGCACAATCGAAGGCAGAACGAAGCTCTCGTATTGTGCCGCAAGCGTTAAATATACGAACACCAATCCCAGCCCGAACAGAATGGCGGCTTTCCCGCTCGATTGCACTTCTTCGAGCGACAAACCGCTCCACTCGTAGGTCATGCCCTTTGGCAGAATCTGATTTGCCAGAGTTTCCATCGCCACGAGCCCTTGACCCGTGCTGAGTCCCGGCGCGGCCGACCCATCAATCTCTGCCGATCGGAACAGATTGAAATGCGAAATCACCTGTGGACTGGCTGTAGCTTGAATGTCGACCACATCATCGAGCGGAATCATCTTGCCGGTGTCGGATTTTACGTAATACGAGCGAATGTCTTTCGCCTCGGCGCGGAATTTTTGGTCCCCTTGTAAATACACTCGATAGGAACGATTGTTAAAGTCAAAATCATTGATGTACACCGAGCCCATGAATACTTGCAGCGCATCGGTGATCTGGTTCAGAGGAATCACGAGACTCTTGGCCTTCTCGCGATTGATGTTCACCAGATACTGCGGGTCGTTGGCCGTAAAACTGGTAAACAATCCGGTCAGATCTTTATTCTGATTTCCAGCCCCGACCAATTGGTAAGTGGTATTCGCGAGCGTCTCCAGTGTGTTTCGACCCAAATCTTCCACCTGGAGAGTGAATCCACCGAAGTTTCCTAGTCCCTGCACCGCCGGCGGGTTGAAGGGAATGGCCAGTCCATCGCTGATTGCTGACAGTGGCCCGCGCATTTTGTCGACAATCGCCGCGCCGGTGTGGTCCCGTCCTTTGCGGTCTTCAAATCTCTTCAAGTTTAAAAAGATGATGCCCCGGTTCGCCGCGCTTCCGCTGAATCCGAACCCCACAATCGTGAAGGCCCCATCAATGTCGGGAATTTGCGAAACCACTTTTTCCACTTCGGAGCATACATTGCTTGTGTATTGCAACGAAGCTCCCTGCGGCGTCTGGACCACGACGATTAAATATCCCTGGTCATCTTCAGGAATAAATCCCTGCGGAATACGGGCGTACAACCAGTAGGTGCATCCGAGCGTCAAGGCAAATGCCAGCAGCACGACATATTTCCATTCTAGTACCTTGTGCAGCGATTTCTGGTAGGTCCCCGCGCAAAAAGCGAATGCCTGGTTGAACATTCTGAACCACAGACCCTGCTTGCGATCCCGGCGATGTCCAAGAAATAGCGCGGATAGCGCGGGGGTGAGGGTCAGTGCATTGAACGCGGAAATGGCCACAGAAAACGCAATCGTCAACGCAAATTGCCGGAACAGAATACCCGTGGTTCCCGGAAACAGGGCGACAGGAACGAACACCGCAACCAGGACGAGCGAGGTGGCGATGACCGCCCCGGCAACTTCCTTCATCGCGACGCTTGCTGCATTGTGCGGCTCGGTGATTCCTTCGACGATGTGCCGTTGGACGTTCTCGATCACCACGATCGCGTCATCGACCACCAATCCCGTGGCCAGCGTAATTCCAAACAGCGTTAACGTGTTGATCGAAAATCCCAGCAGCTTGATGAAAATAAATGTTCCGACGAGCGAGACGGGAATCGTAATTGCCGGAATGAAGGTGCTGCGCCAGTCCTGCAGAAATACATAAATAACCAACACAACGAGCACGATCGCTTCGAATAGGGTGAAGATCACGTCCCGGATCGATTCTCCGATCACGTCGGTGGTATCGAATGCAATCGCGTATTTCAATCCTGGGGGGAAGTTCTTCGACAACCGCTTCAGCTCCGCTTTGGCCGCCTTGTCCACATCCAGGGCGTTTGCACCGGGCAATTGTGTGACGCCGATACCCACCGCGTCGTGGCCGTCAAAACGCAGCAGCGTACTGTAATCCTCCGCACCCAATTCCGCCCGACCAATGTCTTTCAACCGCACCAGAGTTCCATCTGCCCCAGTCTTTAAAATAATATCTTCAAATTCCTTGGGGCTCGTCAGCCGGCCGATCGCGCGCACGCTGATCTGATATGCCTGCGACGAGTTCGCTGGAGGTTGCCCAACCTGGCCCGCGGCTACTTGCACGTTTTGCTCTTGGAGCGCTGCCAAAACCGTCGTGGCGCTCAATGCACGTTGGCTCATGCGCGCGGGGTCAAGCCAAAGTCGCATGGCATACTTCCGTTCGCCGAATATCTGAGCATCATTCACGCCTTTGACGCGCTTCAGTGCGTCTCTCACATAAATATCCAGATAGTTGCTCAGAAACAGGCTGTCGTACTGTCCGGTCTCGGAATACACTCCGGCGCCAAAGATGAAGCCCGAAGCTTGTTTAGTAATAATGATGCCGGTGTTTTTTACGGAATCCGGCAGCCGGCCGAGTGCTTGGTTGACTCGATTCTGCACGTCTACGGAGGCCAGATCCACATCGCGGGTCACATCAAAGGTAATAATGATCTGGCTCGATCCATCGTTTCCGCTGGCTGAGGATATGTATTTCATTCCCGGAACGCCGTTGATCGCCTGTTCTAGCGGAATGGTCACGGCGGATTCGACAGCGAGTGCGTTTGCTCCGATGTACCCGCTGCTGACTACAACCTGGGGTGGCGCAAGGTCCGGATATTGCGCGACCGGCAATGTGGGAATCGAAATCGCGCCGCCGAGCACGATTAACAGTGCGCAAACTGTCGCAAACACCGGCCTCTGAATGAAGAAATCAACAAACAAATCCGCTCTCCGCCTTCTTGAAAAAGATGAACTTCCAGTTCACATCTCGAGCGCGATTATTTGGCTTTTATGTCGGGTTTTGCTTCTACACCCGCGCTTTTGTCGTTGATTTGTTCCAGGACCGGTGCGCCATCTTGCAGAAATTGCGTCCCAGAAGCGATTAAATGATCGCCCACCTTTACTCCGTCCAGCACTGCATAATCATTGCCGACCACTTCACCAATTTTCACCACACGCTGCCGGGCAATAGTACCTTTCGCCTCATTTACCGCCACAAAAACAAAATATTCTCCGTTGATCCGCTGCACAGCTAAAATCGGAATCACTGCTCCCTGCCCTCTGCTCCAGTCCAGCTGTGCCCGTACCTGCTGAGCGATTCGCAAACTGGCTTTGGAGTTCGCTATGGAGGCTTTGGCCAGGATGGTTTGGGTATCTTGGTCGGCTTGCGGCGAGATAAAGGAAATGTTGGTATTTGCAATCACCGCCCCTGTCTCATCTAGCAATTTTACTGGCAGGCCAATGTGCAGATCCTTCGCGCGGGAAGCCGGGACATAGATATACGCTTCGAGCGCGCCGGGTTCGTCTACAGTCGTCAGCAATGTGGTCACCGCAACGCGGTCCCCTACTCGTACCGGGATGTCTCCGATGATTCCAGACATCGGTGCGCTGACTTTGTAGTAGTGCAGTTCCACGTTCTGGGTCTGGACATTTTGCTCCATGGCCTTTAGCTGTGCCAGGGCGGTGTCGTAGGCGTTCTGCGCGGTGTCCAACTCCACGCGGCTGATCACCTTTGCGTCCCACAGCTTAAGGCTTCGCTCCAGATTGATTTTCGCCAGCGAAACATTGGCCTCTTGCGCCACCCTCTGGGCTTCTTGGCTGGACACGGTGGCTTGCTGCTTCAGTGGATCAATTTGCAGTATCGGCGTACCGGCGGCGACGCGATCGCCGGACTTCACATAAATGTTCGTGACGTAACCTTCGACTTGGGGATTAATATTTGCCGAATGCCGGGATTTCAACACCGACAGATATTCCGTCGAATTTGTAATCTCTTGTGACCGTATCACTTGCACCTGCACAGGCGTGGCCTGTGGCCCCCTCCCTTGGCCTTCGGCATTTTTCTCCCCACAACCGGAAACCACCATTGCGGCGCACCAGAGCGCCATCCCATAGCCAAGTATATGGCTATACCGTCGCGGCGACGCCGACTTGAGCTCAAATTGCCTGTGCATGATCCTGGCCATGGTCCTTTTATGGTACGACAAGCGCCCAATCTCTGGGAACCGGAATAGACCGCCCCCACTTTGACGCCGGGTGGCCAGTTTCCGTTAGAGCGTTCCCTGGCCCCCTCCTAGCCCTGTGCGCTTCGCACCTAATCGGCTTCTAGGGCTAGACCCGCGCGGCCCGGCTTGAGACTGTTTCCGAACGCCGCCAGCGAGACGGCGAGGGTGCCGGCCAGTCGTCCGGCACAGCTGTTCTTGATTTTGAATTTTG
>DATFZN010000028.1:0-25963 GCA_035314425.1 Candidatus Acidiferrum sp.
AGGCCCAGGGCAGGCTGGTGCGGCCGGAGCGGGCGCTGCTTCGGGATCCTCGGCAGGTGGCGGAGCGCCACAAGGCGGGAAACCCGGCGACGTGATTGACGCCGAGTACGTCGACGTCGACGAAAACAAGAAGCCGAATTAATCGGCTGGGAATCAAGGACAGTACCCAGTTCTCGGGAAGCGAGCTGCTATTGCTTCCCGAGGAGATTAGTGGATGGGTTTGGCAGTTGGCGGGCAACACCCAGCTGCCGGACCCGTTTGCACCAGAGAGAAGGCTCGCCGCCAGACGTACGGCTAAGCCAACAAGACACATGGCGACAGGGAAGAATAAAGATTATTACGATTTGTTGGGAGTCGATCGCAAAGCCACCCCGAAAGAGATTCGCGGAGCCTTTCGCAAGCTCGCACGCAAGTATCATCCGGATTTGAATCCCGGCGATAAAGCTGCCGAAGAAAAGTTCAAAGAGCTGCAGGAGGCTTACGACGTTCTTTCCGACACAAAGAAGCGCGGCATCTACGATACCCACGGATTTTATAGCGACAACATGCCGCCACCGGGCTATGGTCCGGGGCCCGATTCGGGCGGGAGCAGCGACGTCAACTTTGACTTTGGCGGATTTGATTTTGGTGGCACGGCAGGGCCTGGTGGTGGCCAGAGCAGCGGCAGCAGCTTTCGCGATTTATTTGGACAATTCTTTGGGGGTCGCAGTGGCGCGGCCATGGAACCGGAGCACGAACCGGGTGGCGACCTCGAATACCAACTCGAAATTGATTTTTGGGATGCGGTGCGCGGCGCGGTAAAAAAATTGCAAATCACGCGCATGGATTCCTGCGATACCTGTCATGGAACCGGCGCCATCGGCACCCCGCAAACTTGCCCCACATGTAATGGCACGGGGTCGGTTCAGCAGACTGCCGGCAAGATGCGCTTCAACGTGCCCTGCAACCGCTGCGGCGGCACTGGAAAATTGCGCACTCCTTGCAGGACTTGCGGCGGCGAAGGCCGTATCCGTCGCACCGAAACGATCGATGTGCGCATTCCCATGGGCGTGGCCAACGGCGGTAGGGTGCGCGTGCCCGGAAAGGGGAATGCTGGCACGATGGGCGCTCCTTCCGGAGATTTGTACTTGCGTGTGGTGGTCCGCCCGCACGAATTTTTCGAACGCCGAGGCAACGATCTCTACACCAAAGTTCCCGTCACGGTTCCCGAAGCTTCGCTCGGAGCAAAAGTGGAAGTTCCCACGATCGACGGGCGTTCGCTCGTTCGCATTCCTCCTGGCACCAACAGTGGCCGCACCTTGCGCCTCAAAGAGAAAGGCGTGCCTAACGCCCGCAAAGATGGAGCTCGCGGCGACCAGTACGTCGAAATTCAAGTCATCGTGCCGGAGCCAACCGATGAGCGCGTCCGCAAATTAATGAAAGAATTGGAAGAAGTGGCACCAGCCGATCCACGCAAAGATCTATTTGCCAAGGCGGGGATGTAAGCCATGGCGCCAAAAACAAAACGGCAACGAGCCAAGGCCGGATACATGATCAGCGCGGTCGCCGAGCTCTATAAACTCCACCCGCAGACATTGCGCTTATACGAACGCGTGGGATTGCTGAAACCTTCGCGGTCTCAGGGAAATACACGGCTCTATACGGATTCCGATCTTGAACGTCTGGATGTAATCCTGACCTTGGCCCGGGACATGGGCGTAAATCTCGCAGGCATCGAAATCATTCTCAACATGCGTGAAAAAATGATCGAAATGGAACGCCAAATGGGCGAGTTCGCTCAGGTCGTCCAACAAGAACTAACCCGCATGGCCCGCACCAGCGAAAAGGTCCCCAACACCGCCATCGTCCGCGCCGTTCCCCGCGTCGTGAAGTAGGAAGGTTCGTCCCAGCGCGAACTACCAAGCACCAGCAGCTCGGTTTGTGACGCCCATTGTCTCCGCCGGAAACCAATCGTATGATTGGGTTGGCTGTTCTGCATTTGTTGGGTTTGCTTTTTCTCGAGCGCCGCTAGAAATTTGAAGGACCGAGCCGAATGGCCAAAGAGAACTGTATCCTCTGTAAGGGAACCGGCTGGAAACTTATGCCCCGCAAAGACGGTGCGGGTGACGTAGCCATCGCATGCGAATGCGGCACGCAACAGCGCGCCGTAAGAGTCTTAGAGCGCGCTCGCATCCCTAAGCGCTACGAGCATTGCGATTTTGAAAGCTACGTCACCGATCTCGCGGACGGCAGGACCTGGACTCCGCAACACGAAAAATCCCTCAAAAACGCGAAAATGGTGATGCAGGGATTCTTGCGCGACTACCCCGTCGCTGAAAAAGGCCTGTTGCTCATCGGCTCTTCCGGCGCCGGCAAAACGCACCTCGCCGTAGCCGCTCTCAAAGAGTTAATTCGCCGCGGACACGGCGGCCTATTTTGCGATTACCGCGAATTATTGAAAGAGATTCAGGCCAGCTACAACCCATCAAGCGAATCGACCGAAATGACCATTCTCGAACCGATTCGCACCACCGAAGTTTTGGTCCTCGATGATCTTGGCGCCAGCAAGCCCTCTGAGTGGGTACGGGACATTGTTGGCATCGTTCTGAACGCCCGCTACAATGAGAACCGTACCACCATCATCACCACAAACTATTACGACGAGACCGCCGCTCCCGAGGCTGGCGCGCGTTTGCCCGGCGGCCGCCAGCTCATTGTGAAGGAAGACACGCTCGCCGACCGCATCGGCACCCGTATGCGCTCGCGCCTATATGAAATGTGCCGAACTGTAGAAGTCAGCGCTCCGGATTTCCGCAAGGAAATGGGTCACGCCCGCGGCGCCCGCGTGTGAGCCGCCGCGTTTGCTGCCGTCGGCGGGAAGTTGCAAAACCCGAAACTGACAGAGGGCAAATCCGGCAAAGCCCTCATTGATTGACACCATCCCACGTGGCGTATATCCTTGCATGGGTGTGAGGGTGCCGCGTTCCCCCAATGTGCGTTGCATCCAGGTGACAGCTAACGAGTTACTTCGAGCAGTGAGAACGTCCTGGACTGCCCCGTCGTAACCCTCCTTGCCTTGCCCCAGTAGGGATTCAGCAAGGATTGACTCGACAAAAATTAGGGATAGAAATCCCGGAGGCGTTTCAAATGTTATTTGACCAAGAAAACCATTCATCGTCAGCAGCGGCCGCAGCACAAGATCCCGATCACAACGCAAAGACCGAAGCAACTACGAGCGCAGAGGTTTCGCCCGAAGTGGAAATTGCAGACGAAGCTCCTAGGGAGCACGTGCACGCCGAGGAGGCTCACGCCAAGGCGGAATCGCACGCCGCGAACGCGACCGTCGATGCCGAAGCCGCCGCAGCCGCGGAAGAAGCCGCCGGCGCGGAAGAGATGAGCAAGCTAATCGATCAGTACAGCGAGCCTCAGGCAGAAACAACCAACAACGAAGTGATCGAAGTAAAGGTCATTGCCTACACGGAGCATGGTGTGGTCGTGGACCTCGGCGGAAAGACCGAGGGGCTCATCCCTGCCGCGGAATTTGCCGAAACGGAAATTCCTCGCCCGGAACCGAACGCCACGATTGAAGTGCAGCGCACCGGCGAGACGAAGGATGGCTTCGTCATCGTCTCCTATCAAAAGGTGTATCGCCGCCGCACCTGGGAAAAGATTGACGCGCAGTACAAAGCCAAGGAAACCATCACCGCAAAAGTGGTCGACCGCATCAAGGGCGGCCTCGTCGTGGACGTTGGCGGCGTGCGCGCCTTCTTGCCCGGCTCGCAGTATGACCTGCGGCCCACGCAGAATCTGGATGGCTTGATCGGCAGCGAAGTTCAGGTGCGCATCACCAAGCTAAATCGCCGTCGCGGCAACATTGTTGTCAGCCGCCGTGCATTGCTCGAAGAAGAACTGCACGCCAAACGCGCTGAGCTTATGGAGAATCTGAAGGAAGGCCAAATTGTTCACGGCACGGTAAAAAACGTCACTGACTACGGCGCTTTCGTTGATCTCGGCGGCATCGATGGTCTGTTACATCTAACCGACCTCAGCTGGGGCCGCGTGCGTCATCCGAATGATGTCGTGAAGCCAGAACAGGAACTCGACCTCATCATCTTGAAGTTTGATAAAGAGAAGCAGCGCGTCTCCCTCGGCCTGAAGCAAATGACCAAGGATCCCTGGGTCGACGCCGCCGAGCGCTATCCAGCAGGCGGCAAGTACAAGGGCAAGGTGGTTGGCGTGGTGGATTACGGCGCATTCGTCGAGCTCGAGCAAGGTATTGAAGGGCTCGTGCACGTCACCGAAATGAGCTGGCAGAAGAAGGCCACGCACCCATCGAAGGTGGTAAAGACTGGCGAAGAAGTAGACGTTGTTGTACTCGACATTAAGCCGAGCGATCGCCGCGTTTCTCTTGGTATGAAGCAGGCACAGCCGGATCCCTGGCTGTTGGTTGCGGACAAATATCCCGTCGGCACCGTGGTCACCGGAAAGGTTCGCAATATCGCGGAATTCGGCGCGTTCATTGAAATCGAAGAAGGCTTCGATGGTTTGGTCCACGTTGGCGATGTCAGTTGGACCGGCCGCGTGAAAAATCCACACGAGGTATTCAAGAAGGGCGAACCGATCACCGCGAAGGTGCTACGCATTGATCCGGAGAATCGCCGTGTGTCGCTCGGCATCAAGCAGGTCAACGACATCTGGGGCGACTGGTTCAAGACCCACAAGGTGGGCGACGTGGTGAAGGGCAAAGTCTCCCGCATCGCGACCTTTGGCGCGTTTGTCGAACTTGGCGACAACATCGAAGGTCTCTGCCACAACACCGAAATCGAAGAGCGCAAGCGCCGCGACGAGAGTGCTTCAAGCTTCCGACCCACCACCGGCCCGCTAAAGAGCGCTGGTCCGCTCGAGCCGGGCAAGGAATATGATTTCAAAATCATCAAAATTAGCTCGGAGTCGCGCCGCATTGGTTTGAGCTATCGCGCCGCTGTCCGCCAGATTGAGCGCAAGGAAATCGACCAGTATCGGTCGACGACGAAATCCTCCTCGACGGCCACAATCGGCGATGCAATGAAGCAAAAGCTCGCTTCCCGATAGGGTGGGGGGGATAGCATTCGATTTAGCGCAGGGGCCAATCGCAAAATTCATTTCCCTGTAGGCCAATTTAGTGATACGAAGAGAGGTCAGCCGGAGAGGCGTACCTCTCTAACTCGCCTTGCTCCAGCAAGTTGTACGGACCAACGGCACACGAGGTACGAGGCTAGTGACGATGACAAAGCAACCGACGTTGACGAAAGCCGACTTAATCGAAGAAGTTCTGAAGGTAGCGGAGCTTCCTCGCAAAGAGTCCGAAACAATCGTCGAGACCATTTTTGAAAGCATCATCGAAGCCCTGCAAAAGGGCGACAAGATTGAAATTCGCGGCTTCGGAAGCTTTCGCACTCGCCAACGCCGCGGACGGATTGGACGCAACCCAAAGACTGGCGAAAAAGTAGAAGTGCCGGCAAAAAAGATTCCTTTTTTCAAACCCAGCAAGGAATTGAAAGATTTCGTGAACACCGTTGACGCGCCGGGCCAAGCAGCAGCCTCCTAATAAATTTGTTTGTTTGAGAACTGTGAAAGACGCCCTGAGAATTTCAGGGCGTTTTGTTTTGGCACCCGGCCGCGGCGCAATAAATGCGTTATCCTGTAACAGTATTTACGAAGGCGGTCAGCGCATGGATTATTTATGGACGCCGTGGCGATTCCCGTACATGGCCGAGGTAACCAATGGAAAACAACCGGATTGTTTTTTCTGCGATGCGCTGGCGAGCAATCACGATGATGAAACATTAATTGTATATCGCGGTAAAAAAATGTTTGTCATCTTGAATCGCTATCCTTATACCTCGGGCCACGTCATGATCGTGCCGTACGCGCATGTTGCGGAATTGAATTTGTGCCAGCCCGAAGACCTGCAGGAAATGATGGAACTGGCGCAGCGCGTCGAGACCGCGTACCGCGCGAACTATAAGCCCGATGGCATGAACTTGGGCATGAACCTCGGCAGAGCCGCTGGCGCGGGCGTGGCGAGCCATCTACACCTGCATATGTTGCCCCGCTGGTTCGGCGACTCGAACTTTATGACCGTCACCGGAGAGACGCGGGTCCATCCCGAAGCCTTAGCCACGACCTACGGAAAACTCCGAAAAGCCCTCAGCTAGCCACTGGCCCGACCGCCCCCGGAACGGAACTGGACGCAGGAAGCAAGAGGGAAGCCTAGGTTTGGCGCGTTGCGGTCCTGGCAGGCTAGAGTACGACTCTGAAATTCTCCCTCTGGTGACAAGAACCGTGTGGAACGATAAACTCTAAAATCAAACAGGTGTTCGAATCGTCCGGAGAATGTCCGTGAACCTTGAATTGAGTGAAGAACAAAGGTTGCTGCAAAAGAGCGTGCGGGAATTCGCGGAGAGCGAAGTGCGTCCGCTGGCGAAAGAGTTGGATGAGACAGGGCACTTTTCGCGCGAACTTTTCAAGAAAGCCGCGGAACTGGGACTGACAGGCGTAGCATTCCCTGAATCGGAGGGCGGAGCAGGATTCGATCACATTGCGTACACGATTGTGATTGAAGAGATTTCGCGATGCTGCGCTTCGACGGGGGTGATTTTGAGTGTGCAGAATTCCTTGTTCTGCGACCCGATTCATCGCTACGGCACAGAAGAGCAGAAGAAAAAATTCTTGCTGCCGTTTACGCGAGGAGAAAAGATTGGATGCTATGCGTTGACGGAACCCCAAGCTGGATCGAACGCGTCGGCGCTGCAGACCAGGGCGGTGAAGAGAGGCGACAAGTACGTTATCAACGGCACGAAGGCGTGGATCACCAATGGCGGCGTAGCCGATGGGGCGATCGTGTATGTGAATACCGATCCCGCAAAAGGCGAAAAAGGAATCACGGCGATTGTCGTGGAAAAAGGCACGCCAGGATTTAAAGTTGGCAAAGAAGAAAGGAAGCTGGGCATCAATGCCACGGCGTGCAGCGAGCTGGTGTTCACCGACTGCGAAGTGCCGGAAGGCAACCGGATCGGCAATGAGGGCGAAGGATACAAAGTCGCGCTGTCAACTCTCGATGGCGGACGCATTGGAATTGCGTCGCAGGCAACAGGGATTGCCCAGGGAGCGTTTGAAGCTGCGCTGAAGTGGTCGCAGGAGCGCATGGCGTTCGGTCATCCAATCGCCGAGTTTCAGGCGATTCAATTCATGTTAGCGGATATGGCTACGGAAATTGATGCATCGCGATTACTTGTGCGCAAAGCCGCTTGGAAGCAGGATAGCGGCGGTCGTTTTAGCCTTGAAGCCTCCGTCGCAAAATTGTTTGCCAGCGAAATGTCAACGCGTGTAGCGCACAAAGCGATTCAGATCCACGGCGGCTACGGCTACAGCAAGGAATACCCCGTCGAGCGCGCGTATCGCGATTCGCGCATTACCGAGATTTACGAAGGCACCAGCGAGATCCAGCGACTAGTGATCGCTTCGTGGGTTCTCAAAAGCTAGTTCCCTCTCACACCTTCTTTACTTATACGTAAAATCCATAAGAGATAATCGGCGCTGAGCCCGGCCCACCCGGGTAGTTTGTGCGTTCCAAGAAAACAAGAGAAAGATTTGGCCGTGTTACCGAATGTTCGTTTACGGATTGTAAGCATGGCATCGGTAAATCTGTCTCAATAGCACGAATCCGCAGAATACTAACAGCAGCAACAACCATTAGATGGGGGATCGCGTCGTCCACGCGATACAAGTCTATGTTCGACAACTGGTGGCTCTATGCTTGTGGCGCGATTGGCCTGCTGCATCTTGCAGGGTTGCTGGTGGTGCGTAGCGCGTATCGATTTGCGGCCAAGTGCGATCCAGTAGAAATCCCAACAGGTGAATTACCGGCTACTGTGGCCAGCCACATCGTGCCGCGCATTGTGGAGATGGAGCACCTGGGTTTCGCGGCGGTGGGCTGCTACGACTGCGGTGAGCTGTCCGTGCAGACTCGCATCTACGTGGCGTACTTCTGCAATCGCGCCTACAACCATTTTGCCAATGTTACCGCGATGGTTTCCCCTCGCGGAATAAGCAGCTATTTTGAATTTTCCACACGATTTTCGAGTGCTCTGACGATCGAGACCAATACCAATAGTGTGCTTCCTCTTACGCCGGGCAATCCCGCGGTGCGGGCGTTCCGCTTCCCCGATATTCGCGAGCCAAAAACTCTCTACGAAATGCACCGGCATTTGCTGGCGAAGCACGCCGAAGGTTTATTTCCACAGGGCGAGCCTGCGGGACAGGAGATGAAGCGCTGGGTGCGCACCGCGGAGAACTACGGTCGACGCCACGAAAAAATTGGCTACATGGTCTTGGCCGAAGATGGCACGTCGTACCGATTGACCTGGAAAGGCGCATTCCTGGTGGCGTTGCGCGGACTGTGGCCGACTTCCTTGCTACGCAGATTGCATGAGCACCAGGCCATGTCCGCCGAGCGCCGTGAACTCGAAAACCGCGAAGTCGCCGCGCTGCAAAAAGTATAAATCATTCTCACACCAAAGGTTTGAGGTGACCCTCCCCGGAACTCATTGAGTGAATCATCGGTGGGAGTTAGAATCCTGCCTGTATTTGAAAGATCTATATGACACTGAAAATTGCACTCACATTGACGATCTTGAGTTTATTCGCCGGCGGTCACGCGAGCGCGGTGGAAATTGACAATGGCGAGGCGCTGGTGCAAGCGATGCACGCTCGCTACGAGAAATCGTGGTACAACACGGTGACATTCACGCAGAAGAGCACTACCTACAATCCCGATGGGACCACGACAGTGGACACCTGGTACGAAGCGGCGGGTTTGCCTGGGAAATTGCGGATCGACTTTGGGCCAGTCAGCGACGGCAACGGAGTGATTCTTGCCGACGGCGACGCGACATTTTTCCAGAAGGGACAGCAAGCGCGCAGCATGCCATTTGTAAATATGTTGTTGGTGTTGGGCTTTGACGTTTACAAACAATCTCCAGCGACCACCATTGCACAATTGAAGGTGGAAGGAATCGACCTTACGA
The DNA here is from genome assembly GCA_035314425.1 of Candidatus Acidiferrum sp. Lineage (GTDB taxonomy): Bacteria > Acidobacteriota > Terriglobia > Acidiferrales > UBA7541 > Acidiferrum. The sequence goes on from DATFZN010000028.1 coordinate 9,048, forward strand.
AGATTCATGAAGAAATTTGGCTGGGTGCGCCTGCGTATGTTGTCGGTGCAGATAAGGGAGATTTAAAATCTAAGCAATTTTGGGTGAGCAAGAACCAGCTGCTCTTTGTACGCATCATCGAGCCGGGACGGCGCGACCCGACAAAAATGGAGGACACGCGCTTCCTGGATTACCGCAGGCTGAAGAACGGGATCATTGCCGCGCGCGTGGAAGTCTATAGCGAAAGCAAATTGGTCTTTACAGAAGAATATTCGGATATCCAGATCGGCGCAAAGCTTGAGCCCGGGGTCTTTGACCCGAAACAGTTCACAACGGCGCATTGGCAGAATAGCCAGTAAGGGGTGGGAAAGTCCTCCTCGGTTCGCCTACTTACATCAATTTCCACGCACGCCGTCTTGAAATGCACTCCCAGACCCTTAAGTCGAAGCCAACTTCTGGGTACGGTGATAGAAGTCGAACGCCAGCAAAGATAAGGCGAGTCTAGTATCCTGACGGAGTGCTCGAACTAGATTCATGGCTGGGATTTAGCGCGGATAAAGATGCCGAGTTTTTCTCGCTGCTGCCGAGCTATCCGGCGGTTTGCCTGATTGAGCCGCGCGAGGCGACTGCTGAACCCCATTTGATTCGGACGGCTGATCTGAAGCGGCGCATGCGGCGGATGTTGAGCGTTGCCGATCCGACGAGCAAACGGCTGAACCTGCGGGAATTTGCGCGCGGGGTTCGCTACCGGGAAACCGGATCGAGATTTGAGCAGGACCTGCTGTACTACCAAGTCGCCCGCAAGGTTTTCTCCCAGAAATATCAGAAGTTGACGCGTTTCCGTCCTCCTGCGGTGCTCAAAGTAAATCTGCGGCATCCCTATCCCCGTTGCTTTTCAACACGTCGAATTGCGGTCGATGAGCAGGGCCTGCCTTCAGGCGGTGCGTATTACGGGCCGTTTGCCTCGCGCAAATCGGCGGAAGCGTTTGCCGAACGAGTACTGGAATTTTTCAAGGTACGGCGGTGCCAGATTAAGATTCGCCGCGACCCGGAATTTCCCGGCTGCATTTATTCGGAAATGAAGATGTGCCTGGCACCGTGTTTCGCCGGCTGCACGAAGGAAGAGTACGACCTAGAAGTGCAGCGGCTGGTGTCCTTCCTGAATACCAGCGGCGGATCGTTGCGCGGCACATACGAACAGGAACGCGACAAGGCCAGCGGAGAGCTCGATTTCGAGAAGGCCGCAGGGATCCACAAAAAATTGGAAAAGCTGGATAATGCGCTGCGTGGAAGATCGGAACTGGCGCGGTCAATTCAGGATCTCGACGCCATCATTTTACAACGGACGACCGAAGAGCATACGGTCGGAATGTACGCGGTGCGAGGCGGAAGATTCGCGGAGCCAGCCTATCTGCGCTTCGGCGATACCAGCGAACCGAAATCGGCGGAAGAAGCGGCGCGCGAATATCTGGAAGCTGTGATGTCAACCGAGTCGAGCACACCAGGCAACCAACGGCAAAGCGCGCAGGAATTGGCGGAACATTTGTGGCTATTGTCCCGCTGGTTTTACAGCCAGCCGCGCGAAGGCGAAATCTTTTTTAGGGAGAAGGACTGGCCGTACCGAAGAATTCTAAGAGGGTGCTCGCGATTACTCGCTCCCAAGACAGAGGCAGAGCCAGGGCCCGCAACAACGGAGCAGAACCCAACGACAGAGGAAAGCAAATGAGCCACGGAGCGACGAAGGAAGGAACGACAAAGTACGCGGCAAAATTTCAGGGCGTTGCTGGCGAGGGACACTTCCGCAGTGCGCAAGGATTGGTTCTTTCTTCACTGGGGATCGGCACCTATCTGGGCGCGCCCAATGACACAACCGACTCCAGCTACACCGCCGCAATCGTGGCTGCAGTTCGAGCCGGAATCAACGTGATCGATTCGGCTATCAATTACCGCTTGCAGCGGAGCGAACGAAACGTTGGTGCGACTTTCAAAGTCTTGGCCAACAAGGGATTTTCACGCGACGAAGTTGTGGTGTGCACCAAAGGTGGTTATCTGACGCCGGACGGAGCGATGCCAGCCGATCCGAATCGCTATTTTTTTGAAGAGTACATTCAGAAGGGGATCTTCACGGCCAAGGATATTGTCGCGGGCAGCCACTGTATGACGCCGCGCTATCTGGAGAATCAGCTATGGCGCAGCATGAAGAATCTGGGCGTCGATTGCATCGATGTATATTATCTGCATAACCCCGAAACGCAATTGGCTGAAGTGGGAAAAGTGGAGTTTGCAAAGCGGATCCGCAGCGCGTTTTCTTTTCTGGAAAAAGCCGCAGCCGACGGAAGAATTCAGTACTACGGCATGGCGACCTGGAACGGGTTTCGCCAGGAATCGGCGGCAGCGGAGGCGATGCAACTGGGGGAGCTAGAGGATATTGCGCGCGAAGTGGCTGGAGAGCGGCATCGCTTTCGGTTCGTGCAGTTGCCGTTCAATCTGGGAATGACGGAAGCGCTAACGCTGGGGAATCAACACTTGAAGACCGGCGAGCGAACCGTAATGGAAGCAGCCAGCGAACTAGGAATATCGCTTGTTGCGAGCGCTTCGCTGCTGCAGGGACAGGTGGCGCAGAATTTGCCGGGGTTTGTGGCCGAGGCATTGGGACTGTCGAATGATCGGGAACGCGCATTGCAATTTGCGAGGTCGGCGCCGGGGATTACCACGGCCCTGGTGGGCATGTCGCGGACTTCACACGTCGAGGAGAACAGCAATGTGGTGACGGTGGCGCCAGCCGGGATGGAGCAGTTCGGGAAATTGTTTCAGCGGGGGGAAGGCAAATAGACTCCGGCGATCAAATCCGCCGGCTAGGGGTTGCCTAATTCGCGGTGCCGGTCGATCAGCCAGGTGGTGATCGCTCGATCGAATTCGGCGAGATGGCCAGCAAAGAAATGGTCGGCTGCCTCGACAAAGACCAGGCGATTTTCGCCTGGTAGTTCGGCGACAAGTTCCTCTACTTTCTGCGGCGCACCGAATGCGTCGTCTGTTCCATGAACGAAGAGTTTCGCTTTAGCACAACTCCAAAGGTACGTGAAATCGGAGCTATCGAGGGGAACCCCGATACCGATTAGGTCGGTGACGCGAGGGTCCGAGCAACCGATGCGTAGCCCGACCCAGCTTCCAAAACTGAAGCCACCCAGCAAGAGTGGAGTATCGGGGAATTCCGCAGCGAGAAAATCGACCGCGGCTTGCGCATCTCCCTGTTCACCGCGGCCATTGTCGTGTACGCCGGCGCTCATCCCCGCACCTCGAAAATTAAACCTCAGTACGGGAATCCCTAGGGAATCGAGCGATTTCGCGGCCTGATAAACAACCTTGTTGTGAAATGTACCGCCAAACAACGGGTGAGGGTGGCAAAGGACAGCAGCCAGCGGCGGAGTTCGGAAGCGTGTGGAAGTCCAGAGGATCGCTTCCAGATCGCCAACCGGGCCCGGGAAAAAACATCTGCGAGAATCGTGAGAAATTTCCATCGATAAACGACTCTGGAATTGTAGCTGATATGTGCGCAACGATCGGTTACGCCAGGAGATTATTTCCCTTTTACGCAAAACCATCCAGCTGGCCTTCCGATGAAGGAATGATCGTAGTCCTATAACTTCGATGGGGATACGGGGCGTACTAGAGCTAAATTCCCCGAGTTTCGGATTGCAGTTTATTGTTCAGAATGATAACTTCCACACGGGTTAAAAACCAAGGGGGCCCCAGTATGGGCGATTTGTCTGACCGTCGAGAAGCGCGGCGTTTTGTGATGACGCTGCCGGTGCGCGTGCTGGCGCGAGATGCGAAAGAGCACGAGTTAAAGGCGCACACGCGTGATGTGAGCTACCGCGGATTGTACTTTCTTACCGATAATAAATTCGATTACGGGAACGAAATTGATTTCATCATTACCCTGCCGCAACAGATGATCACTGCAGGAGACGTCAACATCCGCTGTCATGGTCGGGTGGTGCGCGTCGAAACTGCCGACAACGGTAAGACTGGTATCGCCGCCAAAATCGAGCGCTATGAATTTGTGCCGCTGCGGGCTTCGGCGGCCTGATCCGCGCGGCCGTCCTCCACAATTCCCTTTCCGTTGATTTGGCCAATACCCTCCGGCTGTTTTTGCGTAGAATGGACAAGCAGCGGCGAAGAGCGAACGCAGTCTCTGGAGAAGTCCATGTATCATTACGATCCAAAACAAGCTTTGGAAGAATTGCAGGAGGAGGCGTTGTTGCCACATCCGGTAAAACTTCGTGACATGATTTTGCGTAATCAATTGGGCCCGGAAGATGCCCAAGCACTGAATAACGAATTTCAACAATATTTGACGCGGTTCGGCGAGTTGCAGAAACTCGCGAAAGAAATTTTGCAGCAACTAGCCACCGGAAAGCGCAAGACGGCCTAGGCAAATCAGACAACCACAATGAGACGAAATACCCTGCTGATTGATGCGGACGATACGCTCTGGGAAAACAACGTGTTCTTTGAAAAGCTGATTGAAGATTTCATCAGCATGGTCGAACCCTGTGGTTACAGCCGCGCGTACATTCGCCACATTCTGAATGAGACCGAGCGCAAAAATATCCGGCAGTACGGCTACGGAGTGCGCAGCTTTGGTCGTTCGCTGGAAGAGACCTACATGAAGTTGGCGGACCAGATGGCCAAGCGCGAGATTCTGGCTCAGGTACACACCCGCTGTGTCGAGCTGGAACGGACGCCGCCGAAAATACTGGATGGCGTGCCCGAAACGCTTGCCTATCTGACTACGCGCCACCGCTTGATTTTATTCACCAAGGGTGAACCTGCAGAGCAGGCCGCCAAAGTCGAGCGTTCAGGATTGCAAGGTTTTTTTGAAGCGATTGAAATTGTGGCAGAGAAAGATACCAAGACATACGGGCTTCTGGTGAACAAGCACAAAATAGTGAAAACCTATGGATGGATGATCGGGAACAGTCCACGCAGCGATATCAATCCCGCGATGCAGACGGGACTGAATGCCGTTTACATTCCACACGTAAACACATGGCATCTCGAACACGAGCCGGTGACGGCGGGATCCGGGAAATTGGTCATCGTGCCGACCTTCCGCGACTTGCGGAATCACTTTTGAAAACACGTTCGTCAGGAGAGGTCGATGAGCAGTGAAGCAAATTGGCCGCGAATAGCTGTTGTCGGAGCCGGGGCCGTAGGTGGGTATTTCGGCGGGATGCTCGCCCGTGTAGGCGCGCCGGTTGTAATGATCGGGCGACCTTCGTTTGCCGAATCCGTAAAGAAATCTGGGTTGTTTCTGGACACAGTTCATTTCCAGGAACGCCTGCAAGTGGAAGCGTCTACGGAAATCTCTGCGGCAAAGGGCGCAGATTTTGTTTTGTTTTGCGTGAAGACGATTGATACCGCCGGAGCTTCGAGAGAACTAGCAAAATATGTTTCTTCATCGAGCACAGTTGTAAGCCTGCAAAACGGCGTGAACAATGCAGAAGAAATTCGTAAAGCTTCGGGAATCGAAGCTGTATCAGCCGTGGTTTATGTTGCCGCAGCGATGCCAAGCCCTGGCCACATAAAGCATCTTGGTAGAGGCGATCTGATTGTTGGCCCAAAGAATAAGCGCACGGATCAGTTCGCGGCACTCTGTGCGAGGGCCAAAGTCGGCTGCCGAATCGCAGAAAATATCGAAGGAGAGCTCTGGACCAAGTTGGTGTGGAATTGCGCATTAAATGCGGTGTCCGGATTAGGACGCGTGACGTACGGCGAGATTATTGCCAGCGAGGACGCCAAAAAAGTTGTAGAAGCCGCAGTGTACGAAGTGTTGGCGGTGGCCAGGGCGAAAAAAATTCAGCCCCCGGGATTGGAAGATCCGAAAGCGGCGCTTGCCGGGTCGTTCCGGATCGCGGAACAGATGAGCGGAACACGCTCCTCGACGGCGCAGGACATGGCGCGCGGAAAACGCACCGAAATCGATTCGCTGAACGGATATGTCGCCCGGTTGGGCGCGTCGCTGGGTGTGCCGACGCCCGTAAATCACACGCTGTATACGTTGGTGAAATTGCAGGAAGCCGGCGTAGCAAAGTAAAGTTACTGCCTCGGGGCGGCCTTGAAGGGGATGTGCACGATCGCTTCGACGTCCACTGGTTCGCTGTCGCGCAGGGCCGGTTCAAATTTCCATTTGGCAAAAGCATCGATGGAATTTGCGTCGAGCAGATCATCGAGGCCACGGACTTTTTGAATACCGTCCACGCTGCCATCTTTCCGAATCACCGCGTAAAGAATCACTTCGCCTTCAATGTGCTGCATCACGGAAGCTTGCGGGTATTTCGGATCGACTTTGTGAACCGGCACGGGCGAGGAAACACTGCCTCCACGGTGAGCGGGATCTATATGCAATTCCGAGAAATGGATGATCCAGCTCCCTGTGGCGCTATTCAGATTCGGCATGTTCACGTTCATGGTGTAAACGTGCTTGGTCGAGAAAATCTGCTCAGGCTTGGCGCCTGGAGTGAGTATGGCAAAATCCGGCGGGCCCACTCGTTCTGGGGGATCCTCGGCGACCGCATTTGGATCGGGACGTTTGTAGCCCGACTCCGACTTGGGTAAAGCGAGAATTAGGGGGCCGCCCAGTCCGGATGACTTAGGACTTGGTTTTGGATTCCCGCCGGTGATCGAAATACCCACAGAATTGTTACTGCTCCCCTTTCCTGAACTCACAGGATCTAAACCGCCAGCACCGGAGCCACTCGTTGCATTGGTGGAAGTGCCGGACGCACCGGGCTTTCCTTCCGGAGACATCGCCACGCGGGCTGCGAGATTTCCTTGTGCCGGGGGGACAGTCGGCACCGGAGGCGCAGGATTTGCTGACAGCGCGATGAGCGTCGATGCGGCGTTAGAGTTCGGTGCTCCGCCGATTGGAACTTCCGGGGCGGGAGCAGCAGACACATCACCAGGCTGCGACTGGTGCCCGACATGGGGCGCGGAAGAGGGATTGATCTCTAATTTTGGCTTGGCTGGGCCGTTTGTGGAAGAGGCGATGTTCAGCAGCGCAGTGTGCTGTTCGAGATTCGCAATGTCAGGCGTCGGAGTTTCGGTTGTCGCCACTGACCTTACGGTTTTGGGATGAAGTTTGGCTAGAGCCTTTCCGTCAATTTCCATTCGAGGCTTCGCAGGCGCTTGCGAGGCAGCAAGTTGGACCACGTTCGGCAGGGGCGGGAGAATTTTCGGGGCTTCGGCGGGCGCGGAAGTGTTGATGAGAGTTTGCCGCGGGTGGGTCGGGCGTACAGGGTCGGTGTAGATGCGCTGGCGCGGATGAAATGCTTCAGCAGACTCGGAGGGATCGAGTTTCGCCTCCTCTGATTTTGGGGAAGACTTCGATCTATTTTTAGGAATTTGCAGCAGTGGGAGATCGTTGATCGGGCCGGACCAGGTGAGCTGCGTGTTGTCAAACACATGATTCGGTGGCGGAGTCACCGCAAATTCAGGCCAGGGTGCAAGAAAAAAGGCTATATGAAGGACCGCTGCGAGGAAGATCGTAAATACAGGTATGCGGCTTTCTAGGTTTAGATCGGGAAATATCGTGGAGGGCGGAACGTCTTTAGCGATTTTTGCGCGCTGAAAAAAAACCGGAATGCCGCTGAAGAAATTGTTGTGAAAGCTATCCCAGGCGATGTCGAGCTTTGGCTCGAGAAACCCGGAAAGATGCACGGGATAAACGTACATCTCGGTCTGGCCAAGCAGGTCGAAGGGATTGGGATGAAAGCGTCTCGACATGAATCCTAATTATATCGCGGTTAGCTTTTTGCCGGGGATGTAGCCAATAATACCCGAAAACGAGTAGATGAGCGCACCAGGCAAGAGGTTTACGCGCCGCTAGAAATTGCCGTTCGGAGTGAAAGGATAAAACGATAAAAACTGAGGCTGGCATCACCCTGACGCAGGACACGATAGCGTTGCAGTCTCCCAAATTGCTCGGGCAGGTCGAAGGTGCGGCGGTGTTCGGCAACCACCAGGCTGCCGTCTACAAGAAAAGTGGCGTTACCGAGCAATGTAAGTACGCGGCGATACTCTTCTGCGGCGGCATAAGGAGGATCAAGAAAAACGATGTCAAATGGTGGCAAAGTTGGCTTGTGTGTATCGGCGAGCCGCTGTAACGCTCGCAGGGCATCGGCGGTGATCAGCCTCACCGTAGAATGAATATCCAACGAATCGAGATTTTTTTGAATCAGAGTTGCCGCGGGCAGGTGGTTTTCGATGAATACGACTTCTTTGGCACCGCGGCTGAACGCTTCAATTCCCACCGCGCCCGTGCCGGCAAATGCATCGAGAAAACGTGCATCGTCGATTACCGGAGCGAGCACGTTGAAAAGCGTTTCGCGCAAACGGTCGCTGGTCGGACGAAGGGCGAGCCCCTTGAGGCTCTGTAGTTGACGGCTGCGAAAGGTTCCGGCGATGACGCGCATAGTTGCTACCGAGTTCAGCCAATGCTCGCAAGATGATAGCGCCGCTGCCACTGCGGTGGTAGAAGGCGCAGCACTCGCTGCAGGCTCTCCTTTTGTGCAGGTTCTTCCGCGAGCGCAAAGGCTTCCTTGCGGGCCAGTTCCAGCAGCTCGCGATCGCGCAACGGATTCGCAACCTGAAATCCAAGTTCGCCGGACTGTCGGGTACCGAAAAATTCGCCCGGTCCGCGAATCAGCAGATCCGTCTCCGCAATTTCAAACCCATTATTGGTGCGAACCATGGTTTCAAGACGCGCGCGAGCTTCGTCAGTCATCCGCCCGGGGGAAACCAGGATGCAATGCGATTTTTGTGGGCCGCGGCCGATTCGGCCACGCAATTGGTGTAATTGCGCCAGGCCAAAGCGTTCCGCATGTTCAATCACCATGACTGTGGCGTTCGGGACATCTACTCCAACTTCAACCACGGTTGTCGCCACAAGAATCTGCATCTCGTTGCGGCGGAAGCGCTGCATGACATCGTCTTTTTCTTCGCTCGACAACCGGCCGTGCAACAGCCCGAGTTTCAACTTCGGGAAAACGGTCTTTGACAGCCGGTCGTATTCAGCTATCGCCGCCTTCAATTCCAATTTTGATTCTTCGATGACCGGATAAACGATGTAAGCCTGGCGCCCCGCTTGGGCTTCGCGGCGCAGCGATTCCCATACTCCCGGCAGATATTTGTCGGTGGTCATGCGCGTCTCGATGGGAGTGCGGCCCGGCGGCAGTTCGTCAATGACCGAGACTTCCAGATCGCCGTAAAGAGTGAGCGAGAGCGTACGTGGGATCGGCGTCGCAGTCAGCACCAGCACATGCGGAGCGCGGCCGTATGTGGCGGCCTTGTCCATCAGGCGTTTGCGTTGCAAAACACCGAAGCGGTGCTGCTCATCGATGGAAACAAATCCCAGTCGCGCAAAGGCAATATCGTCCTCGATTAATGCGTGTGTCCCAACCACAAGATTAGCTTCACCGGAGCGAATACGCTCACGAGCCGCGGCTTTCTCGGAAGGTTTCAGCCCGCTGATGAGCAATTCCACTTTGTATCCACCTGGTGCATAAATCCTGCGCGCGGAAAGATAATGCTGCACCGCGAGGATTTCCGTAGGCGCCATGAGAGCAGCCTGGCAGCCATTTTCAATGGCGATCGCGGCGGCTTGCAGCGCGACGATGGTTTTGCCGCTGCCAACATCTCCTTGCAGCAGGCGGTTCATGGGAATCGGTTTTTCCAGGTCGGCCGCAATTTCCGCAAGCACTCGTTTCTGCGCCGTCGTTGGTTTGAAGGGAAGAATGCGCTTCAAGGCCTCACGCACCTTATCTTCACGCACTTTGAAGGCGATGGCATCTTCCTTGCGCGTCAGTCGACGCCCTAGCGCCAGGCTGAGTTGATAAAGAAAAAACTCCTCGAAAATAAGCCGCCGCTGCCCCGGCGAACGGAACATATTGAGCGCGTCGACTGATTCATCCGTTGAAGGAAAATGAGCGTGAATCAAAGCATCGCGCCGGGAAGGGAATTTGAATCGTTCGCGAAGAGCGACAGGCAAAACATCAGGAACGTTGGTTTCAAGATCCTGCAACGTCAGATAGATTGCACGGCGAATCATCCGCGAGCCAAACGTGCCGACGGCCTCGTAAATCGGCACGATGCGGCCTGCCTCGGTGGAATCCACTTCTGGGGAATGGATAATTTCGATATGCGGGTTCACCATTTCCCGCCGGGCGGGCCGCAGCTTATCGATTTCCACTTTGCCGTGAAGAATCAGTTGCTGACCGGGCTTCAGCCGTCCTTCAAGATAGCCACCATGAAAGAATTTGCACGCCAACGAACCCGAATCGTCCTGAACGAGGAGATGATAGATCGCATCGCGGCCATACATGCCGCGAACCGCCTGCCCGCTCATGACCTGTGCACGCAGCGTGTATGTTCCGTTCGGCTGGACGTCCCTAATCTTGGCAAAATGAATACGGTCTTCATAGCGGAACGGAAGATAATTGAGCAGATCTTCCAGCGTGTAAATCCCGCGCTTGGCGAGGAGTTCGGCGCGTTGCGGCCCAACTCCTTTGATCATTCGTACTTCGGTTTGCAGACTGACGGGCATGTATCTTCTCTTATATCATTCTCCCGTAAGCGATGCTTTTCGTGAAACTTGCGTCTATCGGATACGTATGACTAGAGTGGGAGCGGGATGCACGGCATGGGCTCCAATTTGGCGATAATCGTGGCATCACCTGAACTAAGCTCAGGGAACGTCGGGAGGTTGGGTTGGTAGAAGACCGGTTGGCGGGTACAGACAAACGCGCGCTCATCTTGTGGATCATATTTGGTTTGTTAGGTGTCTGGTTCGCGCATCGATATTTTTTCCGGGCGTTCCCGGAGGCTTCGGTGGACTTCAAAGTCTCCCGAGCCCAGGCGCAAGGTCGCGCAAAACAGTTCGTTGAGGGCTTGGGACAAAATCTAAATGGCTACGAATCCACAATAACGTTTGAAATGGATGAGAGCGCCAAGACTTACCTCGAACGCCAATTGGGTTTGCAGCAAGCAAATCAGTTGATGTCCAGCGAACTGAACATCTGGTATTGGGAAGTACGCTTTTTCAAGCCCCTGCAGGTCGAGGAATTTCGGGTACGAGTAAATCCTGCCGGAAGCGTTGTCGGTTACGATCACAAGATTGAAGAAGCGCGGCCGGAAAATTCACTAACTCGCGAGGAAGCACTGTCGGCCGCCAAAGCATACTTAGAGAGGAAATTGGGTACGGATCTCGACAATTGGCAGTTCTTGCCGGAAGAAGCAAATTCGGAAACACGTCCGAACCGAATTGATTGGTCATTTACGTGGGAACGCAAGGATTTTAAGGCAAAGGGTGCGCCCTATCGCCTGGAAGTAGGTCTGGAAGGCGATTTGATCGGGAGTTCACAAGAATTTTTGCAGGTTCCGGAAGCATGGACACGCGGCTACGAAAAGCTGCGTTCCACGAATAATTTCTACGGAAGCATCGCTCTGATTCCCTATGGGTTTCTATTGGGCGGTGCATTATGGCTGGGGATTTCGCTGACTCGTCAGGGGAAAACGACTTGGGGCCCGGCGCTAAAGATCGGCGGCCTAGTGGTTCTCCTGGCATTTCTCATGGAGGTAAATCAGTGGCAAACGGTGCGCGCCGGCTACGACACTCACCAGCCCTATGCGGGATTTGTGGCCCAAGCACTGGCAAGAATATTGCTCGGGGCTTTGTTCACGGGGTTGATGGTTACCCTGGTGCTCCCCGGAGGCGAACCCCTCTATCGCGAATCTCAGCCAGACCATTTGCGTCTGTATAAAGCATTTAGCTGGCGTGGACTGCGGTCCAAGGAATTTTTCACCTCGGCCGTGGTTGGACTGTCGCTGGCCGCCGCGCACATCGGATTCATCGTCGCGTTTTACATGGTTGGAAACCGGTTGGGAGTCTGGGCACCGCAGGATTTGAATTATTCCGACGCGGTGAATACCACTTTTCCCTGGATAGCGGGGGTAGCGATCGGCGTAATGGCAGCTACCAGCGAAGAATTTCTGTTCCGCTTGTTCGCCATCCCTTTTTTGCGGAAGGTGACCGGTTCGCGAATTCTAGCGGTAGTCCTGCCGGCTTTTTTCTGGGGATTTCTCCACAGCAATTATCCGCAAGAACCAGGCTACATCCGTGGTCTTGAAGTGGGCATGATCGGGATAGCGGCCGGAATGGTGATGCTGCGTTGGGGGATCGTCGCCACGTTAATCTGGCACTACACGGTCGATGCGTCGCTGGTTGGGCTGCTGCTCGTTCGTTCCGACAACTTATATTTCAAGGTGTCGGGGATCGTGGTTGGTCTTGCCGCTGTAGCACCGATGATTTTTTCGGGGATTTCCTACCTGCTGCGAGGACGATTTGAAGCGGTCGACGATTTGCTGAACCGGGCCGAGGCAATTCCGGCGATCGAAGTTCGACAGCAGCCGATCGCTGAACTGACCGCGGACCCCCTCAGAAAGCGGCGTTACGATGCGCTTTCGGCGGGGGCAATCGGATGCCTGGCGATATGCGTGATCGCAGGCGGGCTTGCTGCCTGGAAATTCAAGCAACCTCATATCGGCGATTATCTGCAAGTTTCCGTTGATGCCCAAGAAGCACTGAAGCGCGCCGATGCCATCATGCGCCAACACGGATTGAATCCAAGCACCTACATCCACGCGACCGCGATGGTGTACACCCCAAATCCTGAAACCAATGAATTTCTGAGACGACGCATGTCCCTTGCAGATATCGACAAGATTTACGAACAGCGTATTCCGGGAGCGCTATGGCAAGTGCGTTACTTCCGCAATGCCGATCCCGAAGAATTCTCGATCATCCTGAAGCCCGACGGGGCCGTACATTCTTTCCACCACACGCTGGCGGAAGCGGCCAAAGGCCCCACGGTCACAAAAGAAGAAGCCATTGCCATTGCGGAAAAATATCTTCGCGAACAGAAGCAGATCGATCTAAGTCATTGGAAACTGGTGGATTCCACGTCAGTGAAGCGGCCGAACCGAACCGATCACTTCTTGACGTGGCAGCAAATCGAACCATTGGATCCGAGGAATGCTGGCGCTAAAGACTCGACCGATCATGCCTACACTCGCATGGATTTGCATATTTTGGGAGATGAACCGGCAAATTACCGTACGTATATTAAGATCCCGGAAGATTTCACCCGCACACAAGAAGAGGACACCCTCGGCAGTATTCTGTTCGTAGTTGCGAAGTTCGCTCTCGGCTTGGCTCTGGTCGTTGTGGTGATTGTCTACTTCTTCAAGCGCTTGCGCAGCAACCCGATAATCGTCCCCTGGAAGCGCATGGTCGGATGGGGATTAGCGGGGCTTGTCGCGTTCATAGTCTTTTTCATGATCGGCAAAGGATTGCCTGCGCTGCTGATGGAGTACAAAACTGCGGTCACTTTACGCATGTTTTTGGCTACCGGCAGCATCGGGCTGTTCATTTTTTGCGGATTGGTCGTCGGCGGGCTGGCTCTGCTGTTCGGACTGGCATGGAATTTTGCAGCCCATGCATTCGGCCAGGAGCAAATCCCGACATGGCTAGGTATGCCTGCAAAATATTATCGCGACGCGTTCTGGATTGCGCTAGGCGGGTCGGCATTGCTCCTAGGAATGCGTAGACTGATCGAAGCGGTTGTGGCCCACTGGCCAACTTTGCATCGCAGGTACCCCGCGCAGTTTGGCAATGCGTTCGACGCGTGGTACCCGGCCGCGTTGATCATCGGCGGCGCGATTTTGTACGCACTGGTCATTACGGGGCTGATTGCGCTCATCTCTTCTTTCCTTGGCGCAGAATTGCGCGTGCGCTGGTTGCGGTTATTGCTGTTTTTTGTACTCGCAGCTTCATCTATTTCCAGTTGGGGTTCAACTGGCGATTTTCTGCAGCAGTGGGCGGCTTCAACGATTGTGCTTGGCGTCATCGTTTTCGGAATCCGCCGCATTGCACGATTCAATATGCTCGGATGGTTTTTGGTAATTGCTTGCACCGGTCTGCTCTCGGGGGCCATCGAACTGCTCTCGCAGCCCAACCACTTCTACCAGCAGCAGGGATATATCGTGACCGCCGCACTCGGTCTGTTGCTGCTGTGGCCCCTGGTGACTTGGAGAATCAGTCCAAGCGTCGAGCGAAGACCAGCAGGAGCATAGATCGGGAAACAACCAGCACCCCTCTCTCGTCTTATCTTTTGGCAATTTGTTTTACTCTGCAGGCATCTTAGTGGGCGTGCTCACAATTTCAAGGCTCTCGCGTCAAAGCAGGTAACGCGGAAGGGGTTCCGCCGCCTTGTCGTTCGAGCTCGCTAAGTACTTGTGGTAACGAAAGTTACTCTGCGAGTGGCAAAGAGAAAGCGAATATGCCATTCATAAATTGGGCTCTTGCTTCAGCGAATGAGACAAGCCAGACCAGCCCGTCAGGCGCTGTTCTGGCAACGGTGAACTCCTTGGCCGAGCTGGACGATCGGAACTTGGTATTGGAAGCGCAAGCGGGCAATAGGGCCGCGTTTGAGGTGCTGGTGCACCGCTATGACCGCGATGTGCTTCGGCTGGCCCTAAACCTCATGAAGCGTACCGAGGATGCCCGCGACGTTTACCAGGAAGCATTCCTGAAGGTGTACCGCAATTTGCATCGTTTCCGTTTCGAATGCGCGTTTTACACCTGGCTGTATCGCATCGTGACCAATGTCTGCCTAGATCATTTACGTCGGCGCAAATCGCGGCCGGAAGATCAAGCGCCCGAACTGCACACGGCAAACTATGAAGAAGGCAGTAGCGACTTTTTTGAGAGGCAAAGAGAGCATCGTGCGGCGCTGGACCCGGAGAAGCATTTGGCGGGAAAGGAAATTCAGGACCGCCTGGCGGTTGCTATGTTGCGGCTCTCGCCGAGAGAGCGCGTTGTGTTTGAGATGAAGCACTACCAGGGTCTGAAACTTCGCGCGATTGGCACAGCATTAGGCACCAGTGAAGAGACCGTAAAAAATTCCTTGTTCCGCGCCACGCGGAAATTGCGGCAGGAACTGAGCGTACTGCGATGAGCCTCGAGGAACAAAAGTTTACATGCGAAGGGGTTGCCGCTCATTTCGTTTTCTACCTCTCAAACGAACTGGATGAAACCGAACGCGCGATTGTCGATGAACACCTGGCAAAATGCGCACACTGCCGGGCGCAATTTCAGGAAGAGCAATCGTTTTCCGACGCGATTGAATCCATTCCGCAAGCTGCCGATCAACTGGACTACTCCGGAATAGTACTATCGCAGTGCAGAAGTGAGTTGGCGGAAAAGCTGGATGATTTGGCGCGGCCTGCGGTAAACGACGATGCTCTGCGCTTCGGATGGTTTCGCCGCTGGATGATTCTGCATCCGGCTTGGAGCGGCGGCGCGCTGCTGCTCGTGGGACTTGTTGCGGGCGTGCAGACAAGCCACTGGATTGCCAGCCCGAAGGAACCGAATGTTCTCGATCAAGCCGTGGATGTTCGGCCAGGGTCGCAAATCACGGATGAACAACTTTCCAAGATGGCGGTCGCTGGTATCAACATCTCCCCCTCGACGTCCGGGTCATCCGGATTGCAAAATGTGCGCCTGCAACTGAGCGCAGAACAGCCAGTTGTGCTATCGGGCAGCTTGGATGACGGCGATGTGCGGAGAGTGTTGACCTACGTAGTTAAGAATGGCGAGCGTTTCAATCCGGGCGTGCGCTTGGATTGTCTGGATGCGCTCAAAGCCCGTTCACAGGACAAAGATGTTCGCGCCGCACTGTTGGAAGCGGCGCGAAAGGATCAGAATCCCGCAGTTCGCCTGAAAGCGCTCGAAGCATTGCGTGACGCTTCGGGCGATCGAACTGTGCGGCGCGCCTTGCTAGACACCCTGCAGCACGACACAAATCCTGGCGTTCGCGTAGAAGCGGTCAATCTGCTGGTGCGTTCTTTGCAAGAAGGAAATGGCGGATCGCCGCAAATGCCTGTTGTTAGAGATTTACCCCTGTTGCCAGGCCCCGTTCAACCGGACGATATTGCCTCAAACGATCTTGACGAGTCCAATGCTTACCTGGTGCAAGCGCTTGAGGAATTGCAGCACAAGGATCCCAGTCGTTATGTGCGGCTGCAAAGCAGCGTTGCCTTGCGGCATATCAGCGATCGTCAGAGTCACTGAACTCGTTCTATGAAATTGTGGTTTTTCAAAGCATGAATTCCTCCATGTCCAATGCCGGCCACCGCGCACTCAGGCGAAATGCAATTCGATTGCGCCGAATAACTTGCGCGGGATTGCTTTTCTGCGCCACCCAGGGATTCGCAAAGAATCCAGAGAAAGCTCATCAAAGCGTTGTGCGGACTGGCTCGTTCCCAACCTCAGAGGGCCTAACGCTTCGTATGAGGACGGATTTGGGATCAGTTGAGGTTCAGGCGCTCCCCCCGGGCGCTGCGCCGCAGGTACGCTATACGATAAATCTGGAAACCGATGCCGCAGGATCTGCTGGCAAGGCTCTTCTGGATGCCTACGGTCTACTTGCTGTCGCGAATTCCGCTGGAGTGGAATTGACCGGGACATTGCCGGCGCATAGCAATCAAGCCCAATTTTGGGTTCAGTATGTGATCAGTATTCCCGCGAACTACAACGTTGAAATTTCTACTGAGGCTGGGGACATCCAAACCTCTGACATTGGCGGCAGGGTTCTGCTGCAAACCGAAGGCGGGAATGTCACAACGGGTCGAATCACCTTTCGCGGTGTTCAGGTCGCCACGGACCCACCGGTGGCAAAAATCGAAAGCCAAGGCGGTCACATTAGAGTGCAGGATGTCTCGGGCGATCTCGACGCCTTCACCGCTGGGGGGCACATCCTGGTTGGCAATATCGCCGGCAACGCCAAGCTGCACACCGGCGGCGGACACATTCGCGC
>DATFZN010000029.1:0-26857 GCA_035314425.1 Candidatus Acidiferrum sp.
GGTGGTGTCACTCTGGAATCGGTGAAGATCATTCAAGACGGACCAGGGATTGCCCGCGATGCCAGCGGTCCGCTGGTCACACAAGAGGTTGTCGGAGTCATGCCTGTGCCATTGATCAGCACCGGAACCGATGCCAATGTGCAGATACGCGGGGTGGGTGCAAATGTTCTGGATATTCGAAAGTTCGTCAAAATTTCCGAGGGCCGCATGTTTAGTCCTGGTCTTACGGAACTGGTCGCCGGCAAGAATGCTTCGAAAACATACGCGGGTCTGACACTCGGCAATACCATTGATATGGCCGGGGGCCATTGGAAGGTGGTCGGCATTTTCGACGCGGGTGGATCTGCCTTTGACTCCGAAATCTGGTGCGACTCGCATGTACTCAACGACATTCTCAAGCGTCCGGCGAATATATTTCAATCGGTGACGGTTCATATGGAATCCCCAGATTCGTTCCGCGCTTTAAAGGATTCGCTGACGTCCGATCCGCGGTTGAACGTCGACGTTACGCGCGAGATTGATTACTACGCCAAGCAATCCACAACGATGACCAAGCTCATCACGATTCTCGGCGGGCTCGTGGCAATCATTATGGCCGTCGGCGCGGTCTTTGGCGCATTGAATACCATGTATTCCGCCGTTGCCGAACGTGGGCGGGAAATTGCAACCATGCGCGCGCTGGGTTTCAACGCCGGAGCCGTCGTGTTCTCGTTCTTGGTGGAGGCTCTGCTCATTTCCTTGATCGGAGGAATTATCGGATGTCTCGTAGTTCTCCCGCTCAACGGGCTTACGACCAGCACGATGAACTTTCAAACATTTTCGAGCATCGCTTTCGCCTTCAAAATTACGCCACCCCTCTTGTTGCAGGGCATTCTCTTTGCTTTGGTTATGGGTGTAATCGGTGGGCTGCTGCCGGCCGTTCGCGCGGCCAGCCTGCCCGTAGCGACGGCGCTGCGCGAGCTGTAAAAGATCCCTTCCACAGATTCGGGACAAGCAAGAGCGACTGTGCCACTGAAGTTAAAAGTTTTGTTCTTCGATCCGACGAGTCGCCGCGTTGTAATCGCAATACCTGACCCACTTTGGCCTCACAACGAAATACGTGATGCCGGGCCACTTTTCTCGCGCCGGCCCATCCGTGAATTTCGCAAAATAGATCTCCTTGTATTGTGCAAGCGGCTCGCCTGCGAGCTCCTCGGCGATCCCTTCGTACTGAACGGTAACTTCAGTGCTGCAACCAATTACAAGGGCAATCCGCGGATTTTTTTTGATGTTCGGATATTTACGCGAACTCTTCACAGTGTCAAAAACCAATTCCAACTTTGGCGTTGCTACGATGCCCATCAATGCGGCCTCGGGAGTGCCATCTTCAGCAACTGTTGCCAGTACACCCAATCTCTCGCCATCCAAAAACTCGAATACTTCATTCAGGTTCATACCGTTGAGCTCTCCTTCCTACAAAAAAAGCGCTCGACTGTAGCGCCCCTGAACAACTTCTATTCTTGTCTGAGAACCGCTAGTTCGCTGCAGCAGGTTCCTTGGTCGCCGACACGTCTGTCTCTGTCACGCCCAATCTGCCGGTGCCGCGATAACGAACTACCAGCAGCGTCAAATCGTCTGCCTGTCGGGCCCCTCGCGCAAAATTCTCCACGGACTCCAGAACGACTTTCTGTATTTCATCGAGTGCGAGTTCACCCTTGCCATGTAGCACGCCACAGAGCCGTGCTACTCCGTAGAGTTCTTCTTCCGGGTCCATGGCTTCCGTGACGCCATCGCTAAACAACACTAGCGTGTCGTTCGGCTCTAATTGGAGCCTGGTGGTTGTGTATTCCGCTTCAGGAACCAATCCCACAGGGAAAGAACCTTCCGTGAAGGCTTCTTCGACTGCTTCTTTGCGCAGCAAAATTGGCGAAGGATGCCCTGCGTTGATATAATCCAGGCATCCATCCATATCTACAATTCCGAAGAACATCGTTGCGTAGCGTCCTACTTCCGCGTGATCACACAGGAAGCGACTAACATGATTGAACACGCGCGCGGGGTCGGTTCCCAAGCTCATGCCAGAGAGTGCACCTTGTAGCATGGTGGTCAGCAAAGCCGCGCCCAGCCCTTTCCCGCTTACATCCGCTAGCAAGAACGCTGTGCGCTTCTCGTCAATCGGAAACACATCGAAGTAATCGCCTCCCACGGACAAGCAGGGAAAATTAACGCCAGAAACGGCTAGGTGCGGGTAATCGCGGAAATTTTTCGGCAAAAGAGCTTGTTGAATATCGCGCGCGATTCCAATTTCCTGTTCGAGACGTTGCCGCTCGCGTTCCCGTTCCACCAAGCGAGCGTTATCGAGAATGCTGGCCGCGTCAGCCGCCAACGCATCCAGGATTTGTCGATCCAGCTTCGTAAATGCGGTCGGCCGTTTGGAATCGAGATACAGAACGCCAAGAAATTCTCCACGTTTCATATTGACCGCGGAGCCCTCGCTGCTGGCACGCGATGTAGCGTAGAGAGGAATCACCACCACCGCGCGCAATCCTTGTGACACGATGCTGGCTGCTGCCTGCAGGTTCATTTCTGCCTGCGCCAAATCTTCAGTGATGACCGCCGATTGCTGCTTGATTGCCAGTTGAATGGCGGTGCCGCTGGGGGTGATGCTCTCGGGCGGCAAACGCTGGCCACCGCTGCGCCGGGCTAACCGCACTTTCATGTTTTCGGTCTTGCCTTCTTCAGCTTCGAGCAACAACCCGCGATCCGCGTCGGTGACAGCGACCGCGTGATCGATCATCTTAGCAAGCACGGAATCAAGCGGCAGTTGCGAGTGCAACAGAGAAGTGGCTTCCAGCAGTAGATTCAATTTGCGCAACCCGCCGCCGGTAGACTCGGCGCTGGTCATGTGGTCGATGCGCGTCAACAATTGTGGAATCGATTCATCCGACGTTCCTGTCGCGGAGCGATACACCATCTGGTAGGAATCTTCGAGGCCGAAGGTGATTACGTCGCCGTCGTCCAGGGCGCGGGTTTCCACTTTTTCGCCGTTGACGAATAAGCCGCGCCGCTGTCCACGATCTTCGATGTAGTAGCGGTTGGCTTCCATGACGATTGCCGCGCAATTGCGAGAAATGCGCCGGTCCGTCAATTGCAGATGGTTCCCGGTTTCCGACCCACGTCCGATCAGGAAAGGAACCTGCGAGATACGCACGTACTTGCGCGCCCCATCGGGCGAAATAACTTCGAGGACGGCTTCAATTTGCGACAACGTTTCGGTCATGCCTGCAGGCTCCGCTAAACCGCGCATTGTAGCACGCGTTCTCTATCTTATGCTCGATTCAGACTATTTTTACCAGCCGGCTAGCAGTACCATGCGCAAAATCGCAATGATTCGATTTTTCCCTTGCTTCCAATGGACCGCTCCAGAACAATAGTGCGCTACCGTCGCAACTTTGTTTAACGCAAAGGACCATTTGCATGCATTATGCAGCGTTTTGCGGGATTTTTTTTTCTTCGGGTGAGCTTTCTCACGCCGATCCAGTCGTACCTATTCTGATTGCTTCGATTTTCATCACATTAGGCGCGGCGCTCGGGGGCTTGATGATGAAGTGGATCAAGCAGCCCTCGGTGCTTGGCGAACTGCTTGTCGGCCTTTTGGCGGGTAATCTGGGCTACTACTTTGGCAATCCTGTTCTCACCGTGCTTCGTGAGGGCGACAATCTTTCCCGTATTTCCGCGATGGCTCTCGGCGGGCCTTATAGCGTGGCGGATGCTACTCACAAATTGTTGCCGCCCAGTCCGCACACCGACCTGATTGCCTCGCTGCTTTCATCGCCCAACGGTCTCAGCTATCTCAACATATATGCGTTCATTGATGTGGTTTCGCGCCTGGCCATCTTGATCCTGCTTTTCCTCGTTGGCCTTGAGATCAGTCTGGTCGAGATGCGGCGCGTAGGCAAATCTGCCACTTACGTCGCGATCCTCGGGATCATTCTCCCGATGCTTCTCGGTATGGGCACAATGAAGTTGCTTCATCCCGACGGCACCCTTGCTGCTAACCTATTTATTGGCGGAATTCTTACGGCAACTAGTGTTGGTATTACGGCGCGAGTGCTGCGCGATCTTGGGAAAGAGACGACGGAAGAAGCGCGTGTGATTCTTGGCGCCGCGGTGATCGACGATGTGCTCTGTCTGATCATTCTTGCCGTTGTCAGCGGGCTCGCCGTTACCGGGACGATCAGTATCTCCTCGATCGCTATGACCACCGGCAAAGCTGCGTTATTTCTGGTGGCCTCGCTTGGTGTGGGGATTTGGCTTATGCCGAAGCTGGTTCGCCGCCTCAACACCTACGGCGTGAAAAATCTCAAACTGCTCTTCGGCGTGAGCTTCGCTTTTCTTCTCGCATGGCTAGCCAACGTGGCTGAACTTGCCACTATCGTGGGTGCGTTTGCCGCGGGCATGGTGCTGAACAGTTTCTTCGACCGCGAAGTGGAGGGTGCTTCGCTGCACGAATTGCTCTCGCCGGTTGAATCGCTTGTGGTGCCTCTGTTTTTCGTATGGATGGGAATCCAGGTGAAACTGGAGACGATGGCGAACAAGGATGTTTTGCTCGCCGGACTTCTGCTTACGATCGTGGCCGTTGTTGGCAAGGTGGCTTCTGGTTGGGGTTGCCCACCAACGATGAATCGTCTGGCTGTAGGCTTTGGCATGATGCCGCGCGGTGAAGTTGGCCTGATTTTCGCTGGAATCGGGAAGGGGATTGGAGTTGTCGACGAAGGACTGTTTTCCGCGGTGGTATTGCTCGTGATGGTGACTACTGTTCTCGCTCCGATTTTACTTCGCGCTACGCTCGGCGCTGGGCCAGTGACCGCTACAGCTGCTCCGGCGTCGGGGGGGCATCACTAACTGTTTTTGACTTTTGGAGAACCGGGAATTTTGAAATTTATTATGCTAGCGGTTCGAGGCCAACCGCCGGCTCACATATTCCCGCACATACCCTTCGAATGTGGTGTCCAGACGATTTGTGACTTCACCATTGCCGCCACGACCGACTGCGTTCCCGGCAATCTCCTTGACCCCAATTACATTGCGATTCGTCGAAGTGATAAACATTTCGTCCGCGCTCAACAGATCGTCCACATGCAAAGTTTGTTCGCCAACACTGGTCCCTGCTTCTGAAGCAATTTCCATCAATATGCCGCGGGTTACGCCTTCCAGGCAGCCTGAGCTGAGTGGCGGGGTCAGCACCTTGCCGTTCTTCACAATAAAAATATTCGCGGCAGTACATTCGCTGACTTCGCCTCGCTCATTGAGCATCACCACCTCGTCAAAGCCTTCGCGATGCGCTTCGCTCGCGGCCCAAACGCTGTTCAACCAGGAAATGGTCTTCACTCCCGCCAGCGGAGACGCTGCGTGCCTCCCGTGTTCCCGCACACTCAGCCGCGCCGCGTCTGGATATTTTGGCAAGTCAGCGGTTGTAATCACGAGATCCACTTCCGGCATCTGTTCCTCGCTCTTCCACATGCCGGGACTGTTCCACACTAGGTAAATCCGCGCACAACCTTCGTTTACTTTATTCGCGCGGATCACTTCCTGCAAATTCACGCGAACCTTTGCTCCAGAATAAGTGAGCGGCAGGCGCGTTATCCCTGCGTCTTTCTCCATTCGTCGCCAATGCCGCTCGTAGGCGAAAGCTTCGCCCTGGACGATTCTGACCGTAGTAAATAGTCCCCAGCCGCAAATCAGTCCAGCTTGCCCTGGCGACCACCGAGTCTTCTCGACTGGCTTCAATTCCTGGTTATGGAATAAAAATCGATGTATCACGTCTCCACCTGTCTCTAAGTCTTTCGATTGCCTGCGTTTCGCGGCCGGGCATTCGCTTCCGGCATTGTACCCAATTGACCCGCTACGCAGGAAATTGGGTCTGCGGGACACCGCTTCCTGAAGTGTGCTGCCGGCCCTTGCCGAATTTGCGTAATCGTGCGACAAGTGAAACGCTATGACTACACTCATTGATACACCCACTTCGAAGTTCAAAGCTCTGACCCGGCTGGTCGGCAACACGCCACTTCTTGCGATTCAGTTTCGCTACCACGGCCGTGATCGCGTACTCTACGCGAAATCCGAATACTTGAGCCTTACGGGAAGCATCAAGGACCGTATGGCGCTGGGCATTCTGCAGAAGGCCTACGCCGAAGGCAAGATCGAGCCGGGCTATACGATCGCCGAGGCCACCAGCGGCAACACGGGTATTGCGTTTGCCGCTATCGGACGCATGCTTGGCCATCCGGTCAAAATTTTCATGCCGGATTGGATGAGCCAGGAGCGTGTGCAACTGATCAAGAGTTATGGCGCGGAAATTATTCTGGTCAGCAAAGATGATGGTGGATTTCTCGGTTCAATCGAGCATTGTGAAGATTTCGCCGCCTCAAATAAAAACGTATTTTTGCCGCGGCAATTCTCGAATCCGGCGAATACCGATGCGCATGCGGAAACCACAGGCCCGGAGATTTGGTCGCAAATGCTATCGGTCGGCAGGCGTCCTCGGGCGTTCGTCTCTGGTGTTGGTACAGGCGGCACGGTGATGGGCGTTGCAAAATTCCTACGTCAGCGCGACGCTTCGATTCGCATTCACCCGGTTGAGCCGGCGGAGTCGCCGACGCTCTCGACGGGCTGCAAGATCGGCAACCATCGCATTCAAGGAATCTCCGACGAATTTATTCCGGAAATCCTGCAACTCAAGCAGCTCGACAAAGTGATTGCGATCAACGACGGCGACGCCATTCTCATGGCCCAAAAACTTGCCTGCAGTCTCGGCCTCGCCGTAGGAATTTCGTCTGGGTGTAACTTCTTGGCAGCCTTGCAGGTGCTCGAGACTTTTGATGAAGACGTGGCAGTCGTCACTATCTTCTGCGATGACAACAGAAAATATCTAAGCACCGCACTGACGAAGCAAGAACCTGTGCATTCCAGCTATCTGTCACCACAGGTGGAATTGCTTGCAGTTGGTACCGTGGGGCGAGTCTGCGAATCTTGTCAATAATTTCAGAGAGCCGACCTGAATATTCAATCCCTCGTTTCGGGCATCGGGATTAGAAATCCGGTGGCAAGTAAGTACTCATGCAGGTAGCTGAGCGGCTTGGCCGGATGCAAATTTTCCGCAGTGATCATTCCATCTGTGACCTCCCAAGTCCATCCGGTGATGGAAGCAGCTTTTAGCCACCCTTCCAGGTCGGCTACCGACATGGGGAACACGCCAAGCCTGACATTTAGGCGAAACAGCCGCGCGATTCCCTCCAGAAGACTGCCTTCCAGATCGCTATAATCGTCACCTATAGCGCGCACGAAAAGGGAAAGACCCACCGCAAAATGGATTCGACCATTTGTAAAGCGGCTCACGAAAGCGCTCATTTTATAAAGCTCGCGCTCCCTGAACACGAGCACACCGCTGCCGAGTCTTCGCAGTTGGCCCACGTGCTCGGTAATCTCTCTCGCCGTCAATGACTCGAATCCGTTTGCGGTGGGCGCGACTGTCAAAGTAAATAATCCGATGGAGCCTTTGTTCTTTTCCGACTCTTCCTTGGGCAATGTTGCTAGCGTATCCTCAATCATTTCCTGATGATATTTCTCGGCCAAATCAAATCGTCCCGGGGCCATGACTACAGCTTTCTTATAAAGCAGCTCGGTGGGCGGCACCAAATTCCCATCGACAGGAAAGATCACTGCCTCGGCCAGTCCGCCGCTAATGAGACTGGCCTGCACGAAGGTCGCATCCCAATTGGCGAACACCGGGCCAGTGAGCTCCACGCAATCGATTTCAATACGACTCAGTGAAAGATCGTCCGCTAAACTTCTCAAGAATTCTTCGACGCTGCCGCGGTGGTGATACGTGCCATAGATCAGGTTCACACCCAACACGCCGACGGCTGCCTGCTGCTGAAGGTTTGAATCGTCGCGCAGATTCACATGCAAAATGACATCGTTTACAGGACCGCCTGGCGTCGTCTGAAAGCGCAGCCCGAGCCACCCGTGGCATTCGTTGTTTCCTGCAAAATTCCGAGCGGAAACTGTATCCACAAACGAAATGAAGGTTGTTGTTGCACCTCGCGTCGTCTCTAACTGAGTGAGAAGCTCTTTCCACTCCTGTTCCAACATGGCCCGCAGGCGTTCCAGGGAAACGTATCGCGTTCCGGCGCCGTATAAATGGTCGCTGACTTCTTTGTCGTAGGCAGAGATGGTCTTCGCGACCGTGCCAGAGGCAGCACCAACCTGCAGAAACCAGCGGGCTACTTCCTGCCCCGCCCCAATTTCTGCGAAGGAACCAAAAATCGTGGGATCCAAATTGATTGATAGTGCTTTCTGATGGGTATCGATTTTATCGCCGCTTGGCATTGCTCACTCCAAAGAGTTGGCAATGTACCACACAGCGACGGGGCTGTCGGCCGGTAGAAAATTGTGAGTTGCGCTGAAGGTCGCTTTCCGCTGGCCGCCTCTCGTACCATTACGAACCTAACTTTCTTTGCCCCAACCTAGTATGTGCGCCACCTGGCGCAGTCTTCTTTCGAAATGGGCCTAAGCGTATCGCACGAGGATCCCCGCTGATGGTTATGGGGCTGGCGCAAGGCGGGGGGGGGGTTGCCGATGCCGCCTCGCCGAACCGAACAGCGTGCCGCCGAGAGCATTTCCGGTGATTGCGGGGTCTTCCAAAATTAGGCAAAGTCCTGAATAGAATCGGCCAAAGCTTCCGCTAACGGTGCTCCTTCGGGACATATTCGCCGCCGGCTCCGCGTTCCCAAATGCGATCGACAACGCGTTCGGGATTCTTCCGACGGAACGTCTCTGCGATGTAACAGTTCCAGCAGACCGGCAAATAGTTCTGAAAAATCTTTGGCAAGTCTTCCGCGGGTACTTCATTCCATTGCACAATCGAACGATCCGGTCCGAGCAACGCAGGATGGCGTTCATGCCAATGGATTTCGCCGAAGGGCTTTTGGCAATAGGCGCAAGATTTACCTTCGTACCATTCGTCCACCATATTCCACACCAGGCACAGATCTGGGTCCGCCTTAATCTCTGCCAGGCATTCCTGCCCGCAGGAAGCGCGTTCCGGCCAGCGCGAACATTGGTCGAGCTTCAGGCTGGGCCTACGATATATCGCTTCCCGCGCAAGCCTCGTTAGATCGATATGCACAGCTGCGGGTTGCTTCGTCTCAGGGCACTTTACAACGCGCTTGCCGCGGTAGCGGATGGAAGACCCAAGCGCGATCGCCAACCCAAATGACAAGCCCGCAAGGACCAGAACTTCGAAGAGCTTCAAAATTGTATGGGGTGGAAACATAGCCACCTCCTTCCCGGCCATTTCTATGCCAGGTACTCCAATTGGGGAAAGAGCAGGGCCGATTCCAATTCAAGATATTTATGGAGATTTGTGGAAGCTTGAAACCAAAGGAATTAGAGACTTTAGGACTGGCAGGACTCACTCGCCAAAACTATAGTAGCGATTTCACTCAGCATTGCTGCGCGATCTAACGCCCGCCTAGCGTAGAAAAAAGAGATCAATAGTGGGAAAACCGGCACTCCTAAAATCGAAGGATGGGGCGCTCGAAGGCAACAAGGGCGTAGTGGCATACTGCCACTACGCCCTCCCGTGAGGCACAACAAACCAAGTCGAACTACGCGATGGCTTAGACCAAGCCCTGGTCCAACATCGCGTCGGCGACCTTTAGGAATCCAGCGATGTTTGCCCCATACACCAAGTTTCCGGGCTTGCCGTATTTCTCTGCCGTATCGTACGCATTCTTGTGAATCGCGATCATGATCTTGTGCAGACGATCGTCCACTTCCTCGCGGCTCCAATTCAAGCGAATCGAGTTCTGCACCATTTCCAGACCACTGGTCGCCACGCCACCGGCATTGGCTGCCTTTGCCGGGCCGTACAAAATCCCGGCTTGCAAGAACATTCTTGTAGCGTCGAGAGTGCTTGGCATATTCGCGCCTTCTGCGACAAGCTTGCAACCATTCATCAACAACGTAGCTGCATCCTTCGCGTTGATTTCATTCTGTGTGGCGCTCGGGAAAGCGCAATCGCACTGGATTGCCCAGAGTGGGTTGAATTCCATCAAGGAATTCACGGGAATGTA
This sequence comes from Candidatus Acidiferrum sp., assembly GCA_035314425.1. Lineage (GTDB taxonomy): Bacteria > Acidobacteriota > Terriglobia > Acidiferrales > UBA7541 > Acidiferrum. Next base: position 10,119 of record DATFZN010000029.1, read on the forward strand.
CTTTGCGGACTTGAACTTGTCGGCGTATTCCTTGATGCGGCCGCGCTTCTCGTTCTTTAATTGCATGAGCCATGCCAACTTTTCGCGGCTGATCCCCTCGGGATCATGAATCACTCCGTTTGAATCAGACATGCCGACGACTTTGGCATTGAAGTCCAGCAGCTTTTCCGCGGTGTATTGCGAGACATTGCCGCTGCCGGAGACTACGCACAATTTGCCTTCCAGCGTGTCCTTGCGGCTCTTCAGCATCTCCAATGCGAAGTAGACACAGCCGTAGCCAGTTGCTTCCGGGCGAATCAGCGAGCCACCCCAGCCGGGACCTTTTCCCGTTAATACACCAGTGAACTGATTGGCTAGTCTCTTGTATTGACCAAACAAGAAGCCGATTTCGCGGCCACCTACGCCGATATCGCCTGCAGGCACGTCCGTGTTGGGCCCGATGTGTCGGAATAGTTCTGACATGAAGCTCTGGCAGAAGCGCATCACCTCTTCGTCGCTCTTGCCCTTTGGATCAAAATCCGAACCGCCTTTTCCGCCGCCCATTGGCAGTGTGGTCAGCGAATTCTTTAACACCTGTTCGAACGCGAGGAACTTTAGAATTCCCATGTTGACCGTGGGGTGGAAACGCAGTCCACCCTTATACGGACCAATGGCGCTGCTCATCTCAATTCGGAATCCACGATTTACCTGCACGTGACCATCATCATCCGCCCACGGTACGCGAAACATCACGACCCGTTCCGGTTCCACAAAGCGCTCTAGGAGCCGCGCCTTCTGATATTCAGGATGCTTTGCCAGCACGGGACTCAACGTGTCCAACACTTCCTGCACAGCCTGATGGAACTCCAGTTCCTCCGGATTTTTTGTCCGAACAAGATTCAGCACTTCGCTCACATAATCGGCAGGTGCCTTGGTGACTGTCGTCCCAAGCGTAATGGTACCCATAGGTTTGTCCTCCTCAATAGAGTCATGAAGGCCAAGAAAGACGCCGGCGAGATCCGGCGTGCGAGGTTGGTCGAAAGCGAAACTATTAGACGCGATAAGGAGGTCAGATACAGTGCGGGCCATCACGCGGGCATGTTTACGCGGGCAGCTTCCAATGTAATTAGCATTCTGCTCTGCAGGACTGCTTGCTCCCTATTGTTGGCGATTTGTGCTAGTGACCCAGAAATTTCTCCAGCTTCGAGATCTCTGCATCCGCAAGATCGAAATACTTTTGTGCATTAGCGAGATCCTGCGCCCTTAAAGCAGAGTTTGCTTTTACCAAGTAGGCCTTCATCCGTTCTTGCGATGAAGCGATGTCTCCCCGCAATCCGTAGCCCGACGCCTGCTGTTGCTGTCGCAAAGTATCGAGACTTTGCGAAACCGTCGCTCCGCGAACGTTTAATTTGTCCGCTTCGTCTTCGACCTTGGCAATTTCCTCCGGTGAAGGGCCGGCAGGAACCGGCGGAGAAGTCGGAGGCACCGTCAGAGAATTTCCCGCAGCCGGGGGACTTGCAGGTTTCCGCGCTTGAGTGCGGGAAATATCCGCGTTGCCATTCGACGAAGCATTGATATTTCCGGTCGGGGTCTGGATGGAAACGTTTCCTTCGGGGTCAACCTTGATGCTTCCTTTATCGCTTTGCAGCGATACTCCGCCCGCGCCGGTGGAGATAGATACGTTCGGTAGGGTGTCCGGGGTAGGTGCGGGAGTTGTCGAGGGGGCGTTGCTGGTATCTGAATTGGGTGGAAACGCGGATTTATTCGGGTCGGCATGGGTGAACACTTTGCGGGGAATGTAAATCCCCGCAGAGATGATCGCACTAATGCCTACAAGCGCCCCGATGGCGACCCACAATCCTCTATTGGAAGAAGATCGTGGCGCACTGGGCGGAGGTTGGGGGACGGGCGGCGCTGGCTGCGTTGCGGGCACTGTTGCGACCGGTGTCGGCGGCGGCGGAGTCACCGGCTTTGGCATTTTTGTTGGCGGATTAGCCGCAAGTGCTCGAATCGCCCCCGTCTCCACTAGCGTCTCGTCTGCGCAATGTGCCTGCGGCGTCGGTGTAAGCGTCGTCGCCGATCGGGGAAGTGGCTCGAGCGGCACACTCTTCAACGCCGCGCGAAATGCGTCGGCGGATTGAAACCGCTGTGCGGGATCTTTCGCCATGGCGATCATAATGATCTCGTTCAAAGAAGTCGGCAAATCGGAACGCCACGAAATGGGTGGCTCCGCCACTTCATTCAGGTGAGCCGTCATCAATGAATACTGGGAATCGCCTTTGAATGGCAGTTTCCCTGTCAGCAGCTCGTAGAGTGAAACCCCGAACGAATAGATATCCGATCGCTGATCAGCACTTTCCCCGCGTACCTGTTCAGGTGGCATGTAATTCAAAGACCCGAGCGTGGTACCCGTGGAAGTGAGCGATCCATCGGTTGCCGAGCGTGCAATGCCGAAATCCATCAGTTTTACCACGCCCTGCGGCGTCAGCATCATGTTGGCCGGCTTGATATCGCGATGGATGATGTTCTGCTTATGCGCGTAGCTCAGCGCTGACAAGACCTGGTCGGAATAATCCACAGCTTCGGCCGTGGAAATAGGCGCGCGAGACATCCGGTTGGCCAGCGTCTCTCCCTCCACGAATTCCATAATCATCACCAACTGATTGTTATAGGTCAGTGCAGTCCGCAGGGAAGCAATGTTCGGATGGTTTAGTGAAGCCAACAGGCGAATCTCTCGCAGGAAACGGTCGGCCAGGCTCTGGTGCGAGGTAAGATCGGGCAACAGAATTTTCATCGCTTCTACGCGATCAGAAATTACGTTACGCACCTTGTAGACTTTACCCATGCCGCCCAGACCCAGCACGGAAAGAATTTCGTAGTCGCCAATGTGTTGACCGATTGTGAATTCAGCTGCCATGCGCCCTCCTCGTACTTAGAGACAATTCGACAAGCGGACTGACCCTGTGGTTCGACCAACGCATCAGAAAACAAACGAGCCCGCACTAAGCTGAAACAGTGTGCGGGCCCGGGATAATTCTCATTGCCCACAGCTTATGGACTCTTTACCGTGTCTCCCACCTTCGGTGTACCAGAGCCGCTGAACGTTGCAGTCGCAGAATCGCTATCCGTCTCGGTGACCATGGCTTCACCAATCTTGTCTTCAACCGATTTGATCACCTTGCCGGTGGCTGGGTCTTTTATCGTACGCACTTGGCGACTGATGACCAGCTTGTCGCCGACGTGGACCCCCGTTTTGCTGCCAACGTTCAGGATCAGAGTGCTTCCGGAAACATCGGCGACCAATCCGCTGATTTCCACCTTTACGGTTTGAACTTTATCTGCTCCGGCATCAAGTTGGTTCGCCGTGTCATCGACAGCCTTGTGCGTCGCTTCTCCCAAGATAGTTGCTCCAAAGTTGCTGCTGCCCATATCCAGCCCGCCACCTCCGCCCGACCATCCACTGCCTCCGCCTCCGAGCAATGAAGTACTGCCGCGTTCGGATTCACCCGTACCCGTGACAGCGACCATGATTTCCGCCGTGCTAGTGTTGATCATGCGGGCGGTAATGCCCACGATTGCCTTCGATTTGCTGGTGCCAATTCCTCCGATACCGTATTTGCCCAGTCCGTAGCCGCCGCCACCAACCTTGGTATGTTGGTCGTCGCGTCCGAACTGGGTGATCGAGCCGATAATAATCGCGTCCACCCCAAGCACCTTGCCTATTTTCGCCGCTGTCGTCGCATCAGCGCGGTCGCTATTCGAAAAGTTTTGTTCCGCCAGAATCTTGTCCAGTGCAGCGCGTTCAATCACCCGGTACTTGCCGTCCTGCACCAGTTTCTGGACGAGCATGTCCGAAATGCCTCTCCCAACGTCCTGGTCGGAGCCAAAAATCTGCGCCACCGTAGTTTTTACCGTGCCGTAATCAAAGTTCATGACGGCGACGCGCTTCGTTGCAGCTGAAGAGGCAGCGGGGGCAGCGGGCGCGGCAGTTTGCGCTTCGACAGCCACTGCGCAAAATGTTGCTACAAGCAAGACGACGGCTATGCAACGGAGCCGGCTGTTCGTCATTGGAGACTCCTTACGGGCAATCAGACTCATACTGCACTGATTTATTCCCCTAAACTTCCGCTATCTTAATGAAGGGATGTGCTCACGGCAATCAGAATTCCGGGACGGGTGTTGCCCTGGCAACTGTAGGTAGCATTTCGCTGAGCGGATTCGGCTGTCCACCCAAGCTTTTGCCCAGGTGCCAGGTTCAGACGTTCGCTTTCGTTGACAAAACTGCGCCTAACTCCTAAACTTGTACTTTGTCTTTTTAGGGAAAGGTGTGGCTGATTGCAATGAGGACGTACGTGGCGAAAGGTGAAGAAGCAGTCGCTCTCAAAGCGGGCGCGAACTGGTTTGTGGTGGACGCGACCAACCAAGTATTGGGCCGCCTGGCGACCAAAGTCGCTCGCATGTTGATCGGGAAGGACAAGGCCTCTTTTACTCCTTACCTCGACTCTGGCGACCATGTCGTTGTCATTAACGCTGACAAAATCAAGCTGACTGGCAACAAGGTCGAGCAGAAGGTTTACTATTCGCACAGCGGTTACCCAGGCGGACTGAAGGAAGTTCCGGCCAAACGTGTGCGCGAGAACAAGCCCGATTGGATGATTCGCGAGGCAGTTCTCGGCATGTTGCCAAAGAACAAGCTGCGCGCTCGCCGCGCCAAGAAACTGCGCATCTATCGCGATGCCGCAGGTTTGGCTCGTCACGCCGGCCAAAAGCCGCAAGCCATTACGTTATAAGGATTTTCGGAGCACCTTGAATCTTCAGGGCGGCTCCTGGTAGTTACCACGTAGGTGTTGTTCCTTTCTAGGCAGTGCCTTGCAGGGAGCCATCCGATCGTGAAGTTTAGCAGAGAGGGCGGATTACTCTCTTTATCAGGCATTTGAGGAGGAGCATTGAGTATTGTCGAATCGCCCGCAACGGGCAAAGCAACGTGGTTCTACGGGACCGGACGCCGCAAAGAGTCAGTGGCCCGGGTTTTCCTGAAGGCTGGCACGGGTCAATTCACTGTGAATGGCCGCACCGTGAAATCATATTTTCCGAATCATGCCTGGGAGCATGATGCAACCGAGCCGCTGAAGTTCACGAGTCTGACCGATCAGGTTGACGTCGTGGTTACCGCCAAGGGTGGTGGCGTGGGTGGACAGTCTGGAGCCGTGCGCATGGGTCTTTCGCGCGCGATCATCAAGTTCAATCCGGAACTGCAACCACCACTTCGCAAGAACGGATTTTTGACGCGCGATTCCCGTATGAAGGAACGCAAGAAGTACGGTCAGAAAGGTGCGCGCAAGCGCTTCCAGTTCACCAAGCGGTAAAGAGCTGGGCGTCACGAGTTTGTAGCGGCCCTGTCTTTACGGCGGTCCACTACTTAGGCTCTGGAATTTCGGCTAACCCTGAAGTTCCAAGATCATGGCCGGCAAGAAGCCGGCAAGAGGCTGCTGCGAGATCCCGATGTAGGTGGCTTTAGCCTGGCCGACCAACAAAAGGTGGTCTCGAAAAAACAGCTATCTACTAGGAGGAATAGTGGCAGTAGAAATCACCATGAAAGAACTGCTGGAGGCCGGAGTTCACTTTGGTCACCAGACTCGACGTTGGAACCCCAAGATGAAGGAGTATATCTTTGGAGAGCGCAACGGCATTCACATCATTGATTTGCAGAAAACGTTGAAGATGTTCCGCGAAGCCAGTCGCTTCGTCAGTGAAATTTCTTCACATGGAAGAACCGTTTTGTTTGTTGGCACTAAGCGTCAAGCGCAGGATGCCATCGCCGAAGAAGCCAAGCGCTGTGGTGCCTTCTTCGTGAATCACCGCTGGTTGGGTGGTACGCTGACCAACTGGTCCACGCTGCAAAAGTCCATCAAACGCCTGAAACTTCTTCAGGCGATGACTGAGGATGGGCGTATGGAGCAGCTCTCCAAGAAAGAGCGCGCTCGCCTGGATCGTGAAATGAAGCATCTCTTCCAAAACCTTGAAGGCATTGTGAATATGACGCAGTTGCCGGATGCCATGTTCGTAGTTGACTCCAACGCCGAAGAAATTGGGGTCAAGGAAGCGCGCCGCATGGGCATTCCCGTGGTCAGCGTGGTCGACACCAATTGCGACCCGGACATGGTTGACTGGATTATCCCGGGCAACGATGACGCATTGCGGGCCATCCGTTTGTTCACCACCAAGATCGCAGACTCCGTTGCCGAGGGCCGCGCGGCGTATGAGCAGTCCCAGGTTGCCCATCAGAAGGCGGTCGCGGATCAGACTCAGGACAGTGTCGAGTATGTCGATACCAGCGCTTACGAACAGTACGAGAAGCAGGAGGGTGATTTCGTCGATCCGGCTGATGTTCCTGTAGAACCCGTCGTTGCTGAGCCACTAGAAGCCCCGGACGCTGCGTCCGTTGCCGTTGAGGTTCCTCACGAAGCGGAAGCCGCCAAGTAACTGCGACGGTTCTAAATTCAAGTGGCCCGGCGCTGAGTGCATCTCCGACGCCGGGCCATTTTTCTGAAATCAAATCGGACGTTCAGGCCGCACAAAAAAGAGAGAAAAGGATGAGTACATCTAAGCCAGTTATGGAAATCCCAGCCAAGCTTGTGAAAGAACTGCGAGAGAAGACCAACGCGGGATTCAGCGATTGTCGCGCTGCGCTCGTGGAAGCTAACGGAGACGTCGAAAAGGCAGTCGACGTTTTGCGCAAGAAGGGGCAGGCTTCTGCCGCGAAAAAGGCCACGCGCGAAGCGACCGAAGGGCTCATCGGGCACTACATTCATGCCGGTGGAAAAATCGGCGTGATCGTTGAGATTAACTGCGAGAGCGACTTCGTTGCTCGCACAGAAGCGTTCAAGCAACTCTGTCACGATGTCGCGATGCACATCGCTGCTGTCGATCCGCGCTACGTTCGCCGCGAGGACGTGACCGCGGGAATGCTCGAGCGCGAGCGTGAGATCTACAGCGCTCAGGCGCGGGCCACTGGCAAGCCAGAACCCGTCATTCAGAAGATCGTCACCGGTAAAATGGAAAAGTTCTACGAAGAAAGCTGCTTATATGAACAGCATTTTATCAAGGACGAAACCCAAACCATCGGTGAAATGATTACGCAAGCCATCGCCAAGCTCGGCGAGAATATCGCCATTCGCCGCTTCTCTCGCTTCAAGGTAGGAGAAGTCAGCGGCGCATCTGCTGCCAACTCAAATGAACTCTCCGTCCCCGAAGTGGACAAAGCCTAACTAAGCTGGTACAAAACGAGGTGTTCCTCCCAGAGTGTCCCGCTAAGTCCGGGGCATTTGCTTTTCTCTGGGCTCTCTGCGTCACTATCTCCGCGACCGCTGTACTAGACTCCCGCGAGAGGATGTTTTCGTCCGCACACGCCGATCCCGTCGATTTTTGTTACAATTCCACTGCTTTGTTTCAGCCATCGGAGACACATGGCAAGCTCATTGAAAGCGCCTAAGAAAAGTTCAAAAAAACGTACTGCCTATCGCCGCATCCTTCTCAAACTATCCGGCGAGTCCATGCAGGGAGCCCAAGGCTTCGGCATCGATGGCCAAACCATTTACACCATTGCCAAAGAACTGCGGGAAGTCAATAAACTCGGGGTACAAATCGCCATCATGGTTGGCGGCGGCAATATTTTTCGTGGGGCCCGGCAAAAAGGTTTCGAGATCGATCGCGCCACAGGCGATTACATGGGCATGCTCGCCACTGTTTTGAATGCACTGGCACTGCAGGATGCGCTTGAAAAGGTGGGCGTTCATACTCGTGTGCAGAGTGCCATCGAAATGCATCAGGTTTGCGAGCCGTTCATCCGCCGCAAAGCTACGCGGCATCTTGAAAAGGGCCGCGTGGTGATTTTTGCTGCGGGCACCGGCAATCCGTATTTTTCAACGGACACCGCTGCTGCACTTCGCGCCATGGAAATCAAAGCCGACGTGATACTGAAGGCCACTCGCGTGGACGGAATCTACGACGCTGATCCCGAACAGGTGAGCAACGCAAAATTCTTTGCCGATATCACCTATCGCGAGGTACTACACCAAAATCTAAAGGTGATGGATGCGACCGCTATTTCGCTCTGCATGGACAACGGTATGCCCATCGTTATATTCAATATGAATAAGCCGGGGAACATCCGCCGCGCGGTTCTTGGGGAACGCGTAGGTTCAACCGTTTCACCAGCGTGAGACAGTTTTCAGTTATACCTTTTGAGTACTGCGTACAGAATTGAGGGTGCGTACTGGATAGCGTACGGTTAAATTTCGGAAGCGCGACGTTATACTTATAAATCTTGATGAAAACTTCGACTCGCCAGGGCAATCTAGAACTAATGACGGGCAACTTAAAAGCTTAGTTTTCTGAGGATAGAAAAATGACCATGATAACGACAACAAAAGACGCGTCCCTTGCCGCAAAAACGCGCATGGAAAAAGCGGTCGAAGATTTTCGCAAGGAGTTGGCCACCGTTCGCACCGGCCGCGCCAATGCCGGAATTCTCGAGCAGGTTCGCGTGGAATATCACGGTACCCCTATGCCGGTAAATCAGTTGGGCAATATCACCATTCCTGATGCCACGATGCTCCTCATTACTCCATGGGATCCCAGCGTCGCTGCTCTTATCGACAAGGCCATCCGCACTTCTGATCTTGGCCTTAACCCCAGCACAGATGGCAAGGTTGTTCGTGTGCCCATGCCCGCTCCGACCGAAGAGCGGCGCAAGGAACTCGTGAAGCAGATGCACAAAATGCTGGAGAATCACCGCACTGCAGTTCGAAATATTCGCCGCGACATCAAGGAGGCCATCGACAAACTGGAGAAAGATAAGAAGATCAGTCAGGATGAGCAGAAGCGCGCTTTGGAAGAACTGGAAAAGATCTCTCACTCTGAAACAAAGAAGATTGAAGACCTCGCGGTCTCCAAAGAAAAAGAAGTCATGGAGTTCCGCTAGAAAATGCGAGGAAGCCTGCAGTTTTCAGTCGAGAGTGTAGCGTTCAAAGCCTCATTTGGAGCAAGGCTTATTATCGTTACTGCGCCGCGGCGTTTCTCACGCCCGCTTCGCGATCCAGCACAAAATACTGTGCTTGATCATTCTGCACCGCTTGCGCAAACGCGTTGTAATCCGCTGCACGATCCGCTCCAACCTCTCTCCGCAAGAAGTGTATGCGCCGCGTAGCGGACAGCGTCTCCCCAGTCAATACATACTTTGACAAATACGTCGCGTAATCCCGCTCCACTGCTGTTCCCGCGGGCGTTTGTGCAATCGTTCCCACTGGTAACTGCAGCGTCATCTGCGTATCAACATCCAGTGGCGTCCCTAGTTCAATACTTTCCGCCGAAGTTTTCGCACTCGTGTCCGGCAAACCGATCTGTGGCAGCAACGCAGGAATGCGCACCGGCTTCTTCGCCCAATCCACAAACTTGTGCTGCGTCAATTCATATTCGATCGCGAACGGCTCTTTCGTCGCCATCGGGTCGGACACATCCACTGTCGTGATCACCCCGCGGAATCCATCCGAGAGGGCCAGCAGTCCAGCCACGTCTTTCCATTTCTCTTTAGGCGTCTGGTGAAAGGCCACTCGGAGCAGCAATTCGTTGTCCCCTCGCAGGGTGTATTTCACTCTGGCAGTAAGTTTTCCATTATCACCCAATGTTGCTGCGATGGTGACTTTCTGAAAGGCCGCGAACGGCAGGCCCTCAGGCAGTGTTAGCCAGGTGTAGATATCATCGTCACTGCTGTGCTGGGACAGACTCAGCACTTCTTTCCCGCGGAACTGCGCGGGGATTAACCCGAAAGGCGCAACCTCTCGGCTTGGGTCCAGAGCGGTGGATTTGTTTGGCTCCGTAACGATGACAAATACGTGTTGGAATGCCGAGGGGCGAGGGTATTCCTTTGCTTTTCGCTCACCCACATAGAAAACATCGTAACTTTGCGGGTAAGCCAGTCGCGCAAACTGCGAAAGCAAGAAGCACTTCTCATTTGGAGTGGCATAGCCGGATTCGAAGATATCTCTTACCGGGCGGATCCGGAAACCCATGCTATCTACTGGGAGGTCGGCAGTCTTCAACTGCTGCGAGACTATTGCATAGATGGCATGAATCTTTTCTTCAGGTGATTTCGGTGGGCGCTCCATCGAATCCAATCGCTTCGCTGCGTCCATACGATCTAGTTCGGTCCATTGCGGGTAAACACTTGCGATTTTGCGCGCCATATCTTCCCAATTTCGGAAGCTCGAGACGATTACATCTGGTGATGGTGAGCCCTCCACCTCCTGGCTTGGTGGTAACTTTTGATCAAAAAGAATCTTCCACACGAATATTGAACGAACGCCGCTTTCCCCCTCTGTTCTCTTGAACGAAGTCGCAGGGACGGCGGTATAAACAACAGGAGCTGTGTAGCTCGACCTCACCATGCTTGCTGAATTCAAATCTCCCGGCAAGTTCAGTTCGTAATGTTCCTCCTGCACCTGCCCTGATCGGTCAAACGTATGTTCTACCCAAAATTCCGGCGCCAAAGGATGATGAGTGGTCATCGTAATTACGCGGTAGTCGAGCGAATCCCCTTCATGCAATCCCAGAATGCGGACCGCTTTTACGCGGACATCTTGGTAGGCCGGATATTTTTCAACTGCAGGATTTGGTGCATCGGTGACGGCGCTTGGCAAAACATCCGATGTACCGCCGTTTGCGTGCGTGATTCGCGCCATGGAGATTTCAACCTGCTGAAAGGACCGGTTGTAGTCGAACGTCAATTGGCCGAACTCTCGCACGCCCATTGCATCGTTCAGTCTGACGATGGTGTGTACCTCTTTTCGCGAATCACCATTAGATTCAAAGCGAACATTTGTTTCCAGAACCTCGATTTGAAAAGGGAAGGGCTCTTTCTCGGACGTTTTACCAAGTTTTGCGGATTTATCCCGCTTAGTCTCAGGTGCTTGCGCGAAAGCCGCACCAGTAGCAAGAAGAAATAGCCAAGCAATGGCAGCGCCGCGAGCAATCTTCAAACAGGAAGTCACCCTGAGAGTTTAGGATCACTTTCTACCACCGTAAAGCCATGGGTTCTCGACAGTTGCTCAACCCGCAATGTGAAACCCAATCCCGCTGCGGGCGTCTAAGAGCATGCTACAGTCAAGAACTGCGCTTTCCACCGAGACTAGGGAGAACTTAGCGAATGAAGAATCACAAAGTGGGTTTGACGTTTCTAGCCATGCTTTTGGGCGGCATCCCCATCACGCGAGCCAATGACGCACCCAATAAGCCTGCAGGCCCCGATACCGATGGCACCAAGGCCGCTCTGGTCAAAATCGCTGGCGAAGGTGAGATGGATTCTCACGCATTTCGATACCTCACCGAACTGAGCGACGAAATCGGCGGCCGCGTCACCGGCGGGCCCCAAGCCCAGAAGGCGATCGAGTGGGGTGTCGCTAAGATGAACGCCATCGGCCTCAAAAATGTTCGCGCCGAGAGATGGACGATGTGGAAAGGTTGGACTCGTGGCACTGCTCAGGCTGAGTTAATAGCGCCCCTCCACCACACGTTGTCGATTGACGCGATGGGGTGGACCGGTTCTACGCCTGCAGGTGGGGCAAATGGCGAAGTTGTCACCGCCAATCTTTTCGACCTCGACGGCGAGCTAAAGAACACGTCGCGATTCAGCGGTAAGATCGTAATAATGAAGCCGGAAGGGGAGCCCAAGAAAAACTTCATGCGGATCTTTGCGCAATTCGGCGATTTCCTGAACGCAGTGCAAAAGGCCGGAGCCATCGCCGTGATCGGCGGCCAGGGCGGTTTTCCGGCTGAGGGGATGCACCTTACACACACGGGGATCCTCGGTTTCGCCGTCGACTTCCCCATTCCCGTCGTGGATATGACTCGCGAAGATCAAGGCCAGATTGAGCGTTACCTCGCTGCCGGAAAGCCGGTTCGCATGCACATCAACGTGCAGAATACGTTCACGAACGGCTCCGTCGAAAGCGCCAACGTCGTTGGCGAAATTGTTGGCCGCGAACATCCCGAAGAAATTGTAGTGGTCGGTGCGCACCTAGATTCCTGGGATCTAAGTGAGGGCAGCACCGACAACGGCACCGGCACGACCAGCGTTCTCGGTGCTGCAGAAGCCATTATCCGCAGTGGCGCAGTTCCGCGCCGCACGATACGCTTCGTACTCTTTACCGGCGAGGAGCAAGGCCTGCTTGGATCCCTCGCTTACGTGAAACAACATCAATCGGAAATGAAGAATCACATCGGCGACATCGTTCTCGACATCGGTCAGGGCCCGGTAAAAGAGTTTCAGCTTGGCGGACGCAACGATTTAGTTGCGGCATTTCAGCCATTCGTAGATTCGCTTGAGAACATCAGGGAAATTAAAGTCACCGACAAAACGGAATTTGGCACCGACACTGGCCCGTTTATCCTGGCGGGGCTCCCAGGAATCAACCTTGACCAGGATTCACCTGATTATAAATACACGCATCACTCCGCTGCCGATGCTTTGGAGGCCGTGCAGCCCAATATTCTGGCTCAAAATGCGACGATCATGGCCATGACCGCTTTTTGGCTGGCCGACCGCCCGGACCGATTTGCCTATCCATGGCCGGCTGAGCGCACCGCCAAGATGCTGCGCGAAAAAGGTGATTACGACATGCTTAAAGCATTCAATCTATGGACTTTCGGGGATCTTGGCGCGGAAGCGTCAAAACAATGACTATTCGCTACGCTGGCGATAAGGAAGCGTAGCTGGGAAGAGAAAGAGTGGAAGGGAGTGTGGGAGTTGACGAGCACCATTCTTGCCATTCTCGACTTTTCCTCACCCTTTTCCTCAGCTCTGCTTTGAAAGTTGTTTGACAGAGTGCCCTGTCTTCTCTATACTTTATGTTTCGTCAGGGGTAATTCCCCTAGTTGTAGAGCCATCCTGATACTAGGGTGGGTAGTTGGAAGGGAATTCTTCGGTCCCGGAACAGGTTCGGCGGAATGGGACAGAAGAGCGGCCGGAATGGGACGCCAGTCCCGAAAAGCCGAGTAAGCCTCTCCGAATAGGAACCAGGAGTTAAGTTCTGCTCTCTTGGCACGCCCGCGGAGTTTCTTGCTGGTAGTTCTCCGGATTCGCAGTGCACCTTTCATCGGATGTGTGCTCTCGCGTATTTTTGTGCGCGCGCGTCGAGAGCCTTCGCCATGCGTTTGCGCGCCAAGCACGGGGGATCGCGAATTCAGTTTCATCGCGATTCGCCGAACGAAAAAGAGGATTACTGTGCCGACGTTTTCACAGCTTGTACGGATGGGTAGAGAAGGAATCATCTCGAAGACCAAGTCGCCTGCTTTGATGGGCTGCCCGGAAAAGCGCGGTGTTTGCATTCGTGTGTACACCCAAACCCCGAAGAAGCCCAACTCCGCGTTGCGCAAAGTGGCTCGCGTACGTTTGACCAATGCCGTCGAAGTCACCACGTATATTCCCGGCATCGGCCACAACCTGCAGGAGCACTCGATCGTGCTGGTGCGAGGCGGCCGCGTGAAGGATCTGCCAGGCGTTCGTTACCACATTGTTCGCGGCACGCTCGACGCGGCTGGTGTTGAGAATCGTAAGCAGGGCCGCTCGAAGTACGGCGCCAAGCGTCCCAAAGCCGGTGCAGCGGCCAAGTAAGGGTTATTCCAATTTTTGAAATTGAAGGAGCGGTGAAGAATGTCTCGTAAAGGAATAGTGAATCGTCGAGTCCAAGCTACCGACCCGGTTTACGCCAGCGATATCGTTGAGAAGTTCATTTGCTCGATGATGTGGGAAGGCAAGAAGAGCACCGCGCAGCGAGTGTTTTATGGGGCGATGGATCAGGTCGCAAAGAAGACCAACGACGATGCCTTGAAAGTTTTCAAGAAGGCGCTCGAAAACGTGAAGCCTTTGCTGGAAGTAAAGACGCGGCGGGTTGGTGGTGCGAACTACCAAGTGCCGGTAGAAGTCAGCCCGTTCCGTCGCCAGTCGCTGGCTATTCGTTGGCTCTTGCAGTATTCGCGCGAACGGGCCGGTAAGACCATGATCGACAAGCTTGCGGACGAAGTGATCGACGCTGCCAATTCACGCGGTGGCGCCATCAAGAAGAAGGAAGACGTCCACCGTATGGCCGAAGCCAACAAGGCTTTCGCGCACTATCGCTGGTAATCAATCGAAACTAGGCAGGTGCCGGGCTTTGGCCCGACATGAAGTAGCGCAGCAAGAAAAAACGTAGGGCAGTGAGCAGTAGCCAGGGGAGAAAAGGTTTTCTAGGGACTCATGACTCGGTTATTCAAACTCGAAGATACGCGCAACATTGGAATCATGGCGCACATCGACGCGGGCAAAACCACATCGACGGAACGCATCTTGTTCTATACCGGCGTGACGTACAAAATCGGTTCCGTGGACGAAGGTACTGCCACCATGGACTGGATGGAGCAGGAGCGGGAGCGCGGTATCACGATCACCAGCGCGGCAACAACCGCGAGTTGGGACCGCTTTGGCAAGAAGTATCGCGTCAACATCATCGACACACCCGGCCACGTAGACTTCACCGTTGAAGTCGAACGCTCTTTGCGTGTCCTCGACGGGGCCGTTTGTGTGTTTGACTCCGTTGCCGGTGTTCAGCCGCAATCGGAAACCGTCTGGCGTCAGGCCGACAAGTATCGCGTGCCACGCATCTGCTTCGTAAACAAAATGGATCGTATGGGCGCGGATTTTGACCACGTGATCCGCACCATCCGCGCGCGCCTTGGCGCACATCCAGTGCCTCTGCAATTCCCTCTTGGGCGCGAAGACAATTTCATCGGCATTATAGACTTCATTGAACAGAAAGTCATCGTCTGGCTGGAAGAAACGCTCGGTGCGAAATACGAAATTTTTGAAGTCGAAAAACTCTGGGACGCCGCGTTTGTTGCCAGTCGTCCCGACATCGGCGCTGCCCTCAAGGGCTCCGCGATCGACAAGGTTTTCTATGACGAGCATCGCAGCAAGATGGTCGAATACATCGCAGAACACGATGACGGTGTTCTCGACAAGTATTTGACGGAAGGCACGCTTTCCGTTGAGGAAATGCGCAAGTCCGTCCGCAAGTCCACCTTGAACCTGAAGATCGTTCCCGTGCTTGCCGGATCCGCCTTCAAGAACAAGGGCATTCAGCCTTTGCTCGACGCGGTTGTTGATTATTTGCCCTCGCCGATTGATGTGCTTCCTGTCGAAGGCACGAACCCTGAAAACGACGAGACCGTTCTTCGTCGTCCCGCGGACGACCAGCCGTTTGCCGCTCTCGCCTTTAAAATTATGTCCGACCCGTTCGTTGGGCATGTCACCTACATCCGCGTCTATTCTGGTGTGCTGAAGTCGGGCAGCTACGTCATGAACTCGGCCAAGGGTTCCCGCGAGCGCATCAGCCGCTTGCTGCAGATGCACGCCAACAAGCGTGAAGAGATTCAGGAAATTTATGCCGGTGACATTTGCGCCTGCGTCGGTCTGAAGAACGTCAATACCGGCGATACGCTCTGCGACGAACAAAACCAGATCATTCTTGAATCCATCGATTTCCCAACTCCCGTCATTTCCGTCGCGATCGAACCGAAGACCAAGGCCGACCAGGACAAACTGGGCGTCGCCATGCAGCGCCTTGCACAGGAAGATCCCACCTTCCGTGTTTCCACCGAGCCCGATACCGGACAAACCTTGATTTCCGGAATGGGCGAATTGCATTTGGAAATCATCGTTGACCGAATGCTGCGCGAATATAATGTGCAGGCAAATGTCGGCCGTCCCCAAGTTGCCTACCGCGAAACGATTCGCAAGAAGGCCCTAGCCGAAGGCAAATACATCAAGCAGACCGGTGGTAAGGGTCAGTACGGACACTGCAAAATTGAGTTGCATCCGCTACCCAGCTCCGATCACGAAAATATGAAGGAACTCTCCACCGACGATCTGGACGAACTTGCCAAGTCTGTTACCGGTAGCACGCCGGGCAAGTGGAAGTTTGACAAGGAACACCGTTTCTTGTTTATCGACAAGATTGTTGGCGGCTCGATTCCCCGTGAATTCATCGCTCCTATCGAAGCAGGCATCCGCGAAGCGTTGGACAACGGCATACTAGCTGGATTCACGATGGTGGACGTTGCTGTGGTTCTCGTCGATGGGAGCTACCACGACGTCGACTCGAATGAAATGGCGTTCAAGATCGCCGGTTCCATGGCCTACAAGGAAGCTTGCGCCAAGGCCAAACCGGTTTTGCTTGAACCGATCATGAAGGTCGAAGTTGTCGTTCCCGAAGAATACATGCCGCAGGTTTTCGGCGACTTGAACTCGCGCCGTTCCGCGATCCAAGGTACGGAAAATCGCGCGGGCAGCAACGTCATTCGCGTCGAAGTTCCTCTCGCTCAGATGTTTGGCTATGCGACGGACTTGCGCAGCCGCACCCAGGGACGCGCCACATTCACCATGCACTTCTCGCATTACGCGGAATTGCCCACGGCGCTTGCCGAAGAAGTCATCAAGAAGCATCGCGGCGAAAAGTAATTCGCGAGTTTAGTTGTAGCGTTTTTGGTAGAGATTTTTGTAAAAGAATTCGAAGAGGAGCAAACGAGGCAATGGCCAAGGAAAAGTTTGAGCGGACAAAGCCACACGTCAACATTGGCACGATCGGTCACATTGACCATGGCAAGACGACGTTGACGGCGGCAATCACGAAGGTACTGTCGAAGCACAATCCGAAGGTGGCCTTTCGCGC
>DATFZN010000030.1:0-7259 GCA_035314425.1 Candidatus Acidiferrum sp.
CGGGGAAAGCGGTGGTGGAGCGGGGCGAGCGGGCGCGAGTGGGTGAGGCGTAGTGGAAGTCGGAGGCGTGACGACCGTCTTTGGCAATGGTGGCGGAGGAATGGGAGCCTTGGGCAATGGTGGTTTGATTGGTTCCGCGGCAGGTGGAGGAGGTGCAGGTGGTGCGGGGGACTTGGGAATCTCGAGCGATGGAGGAAGCGTTACGGGAACAGGAGGCTCGGCCGGTTTGGGCGCTGGTGAAAGAGGAGCAGCCGCGACGGGTTGCTGCGCGGGAGCGGAAGAGGTGAGTTGGTGTTCGAGTTCATGGACGCGCGTTTCTAGTTTCGTGAAATCCTTGAAGCGGGATTCGAGTCTGTTGAGTGCTTCAACGACGCGGGCAAAGCGCTCATCGTCGTTCTGGCGCCGGAGGCGGGATTGCACCCAGCAGTAGAAAGCCCACAGCGTGAGAATGAGCACCCAAAATTCCATGGCGCCTCAGGGCCTGGGTCTGTAGGCCAAACTCTCGATAAGGAGAGTTTACAGGGTGTCACATGCCGGCAGTGGAATATTGGAGCTGGGATTCCCAGGATAGAAATGGAGAGGAAGGGGGAATTGAAGGAACTAAGTTTACCGGGAGAAAGCCATGGCGGAGACTCTCGCGCTTTGGAACAGAATCCCAATACGAAGTCGAGCTGGGCGGGGCAGTCGTAATAGACGGAAAGGTCCGTTCCTATTCGGCAAAACGCGTACGCGCATAAATGTTGCGCGGGCGGAAGCGGTGGCAACACATGGTAGAATCAACCTGAGGGGCCGTAGCTTAAATGGATAAAGCAAGAGTTTCCTAAACTCTAGACTGTGAGTTCGATTCTCACCGGTCCCACCACTTCGATCTGTACCCAGTTGTACCCAAATCTGTACCCAATCATGTCCCTAAGGCACCGTTTTCTGCCCGTTTATACCGTAGTCTTGTAAGTTAAGTTATTGATTATCCGTCAGAGCGATGGCGAGTAGAGGATCAGGAAACCGATGCTCTATCCGTCTGAGCTACAGCCCCACTCCTTTCATTCTACAATTGAATTCGGTGTTGCCAAGAGAATTGGCGGCGAACTGGCAACTCCTTGTCGCTCTTCTCGTTTTATCTTATGTTTATCTTCGCTGTGCCAGTGTAGGTCGGCGTCCCCAACCATTTGGAGGTTTCATGCCCGTGAAAATTCTTAGCTGGGCCCTCACTTTGCTCTTGCTCTCCTCATCTCCAACCTTGCCTGCTGCCTCGCAGACTGCTGGCGGCTCCGGTTACCATCTCATCAAGAAAGTGAAACTCGGCGGAACGGGCGGCTGGGATTATCTCGAAGTCGATCCCGCCACACACCGCCTGTTCATCACTCGCGGCACGCACGTCCTTGTGGTCGACCCCGATCAGGGCACAGTACTCGGTGATATTCCGGACACTCAGGGCGTCCACGGTATCGCGCTGGCCGACGAGTTCAACAAGGGTTTTACCACCAACGGCCGCACTGGCGATTCCACTATTTTTGATCTGACTTCCCTCAAAACTCTAGGCACAGCCAAAGCGGATCAAGGTGCCGACGCGGTGATTTACGATCCATTCTCGAAGCGTGTCTTCACATTCAACGGTGAAGCCAACACTTCTTCCGCGATTGATGCCGCCTCCGGAAAGCTGGTCAGCACGTTTGGTCTGGGCGGCGGACCGGAATTTGCGGCCACGGATGGCAAAGGCAAAATCTTCGTCAATCTTGAAGACAAAAGTGCGCTGGTAAAATTCGACGCAAAAACTCTTAAGATCGAAAACACGTGGCCACTGGCCCCATGCGAATCTCCTTCGGGCTTGGCCATAGATGCAGAGCACGAAATTCTTGTCGTCGGCTGCCACAATAGACTCATGACGTTTGTCGACGGCAATTCCGGCAAAGTGATCGGTACGGTTCCAATAGGCCAGGGCGTGGATGCCAACCGCTTTGATCCGGTAACGGGTTATGCCTTTGCCTCTTGCGGAGATGGCACCCTAACCATCGCCCACGAGGATTCGCCCACAAAATTCTCTTTCGTGGAAATGATTCAGACGCAGCGCGGCGCACGTACCATGGCCGTCGACTACGCAACTCACGCTGTGTACTTGGTATCTGCTGACTTTGGCCCCGCACCCGCTGCTACCTCGGAAAACCCGCGCCCTCGTCCCGCAATTCTTCCCGATACATTCACGTTGCTCATGTACGGAAAATAATTCTAGAAAAGCATTCACGACTCTCGAACGGTCTCGGCTAGACCTGCAGCAAATGGCTGTGGTAAAAATAAGTTCCACTGCGAACCGCCCCGCGGACCGTGACGCCTGCTAGTGCATCACAAATTTAGGAGCCGGCCATGTTGCGATCTATTTCCATTCTGTTGTGGGCATTCCTAATTTTGGTTGTCGCGACGCCCGAGGCTCGCGCTCAGATGCAAATCCAAGGGCAAGCCCGGTACGGTGGACTTCTCCGCAATGTCAATTCCGGAAAATGCATCGATGTATTCGGCAGCAGCACCAGTAAAAACGCCAACATCCAACAATATTCCTGTAATGGCGGAGGGAATCAGCGTTGGGAATTTATTGATTTGGGCAGTGGGCAATTCGCGATTCGCAATGTCAATAGCGGCCTGGTAATGGATGTTGCCGGAGATAATCGCGGCAATGGCGCCAACATTCAGCAATTTCCATGGAATGGCGGAGCGAATCAAAGGTGGTATGCCCGCGGTCCCAACAACAATTTCGAACTGGTGAATGTGAACAGCGGAAAGTGCCTGGACGTGCAGGGCGGCGCAACCGGGAACAACGTAAACATCATCCAGTTTCAATGCACCGGCCGCGCGAATCAACGCTGGTACGCAGGATATTCCATGCCCGGCGGACCGGGGCCGGGCTACCCATCGCCGCCTCCTCCTCCTGGTCCTGGAATGGGCGGGGGCCCGTCGGGCGCCCGGCAGTTCACCGGTATGATTCTAAACGTTGGCTCACGCAAGTGCGTCGATGTCTACGGCGACAGCCGCCGACCCGGTGCCAACGTTCAACAGTTTGGCTGCAACGGAGGCGCGAATCAGAAATGGGTCTTCATCACTGTCGCCCGCGGTGAATACGTCATCCAGAACGTGAATAGCGGGATGGTTCTGGAAGTTGCTGGAGGCAGCCGGGGCAACGGCGGGAACGTCCAGCAATTCACCTGGAATGGTGGCGCAAACCAGCGCTGGCGAGGCCGCGGCTCAAACAACAATTTTGAGTTGGTGAACGTGAACAGCGGCAAATGCTTGGACGTGCAGGGTGGCGGCAACGCCAACAATACCAACATCATTCAATTCGATTGCAATGGCGGCAGCAATCAGCGCTGGTTTGTCGGCTATGCGCAGTAGAGCGTCGAACCGCAGCACTGAACCGCTCGGGAGCAGCCGCTACCAACCCACGCATGCAAATTTTTGAGGTGAAGCCCACGATGCCAGGCCAATCCACAAGACCCAGACCAACCTGCACGATCGCTCCCTGGCTCTCGGTCCGAAACAGTGCGGGGGCGGTCGAATTCTACAAAGCCGCCTTTGGCGCAACCGAGGTGTATCGCTTTGAAGATCCCCGCGGCAGCGTGGTCGCCAGGCTATCGGTCAACGGCGCCGAGTTTTGGCTGAGCGACGAATCGCCGGAGCACGGCAACTTTAGCCCGGAGTCGCTCGGCGGCGGTTCCGTGCGCCTGATCCTGACGGTCGCGGATCCGGATGCGGTTTTCCGCCGCGCGCTCGAAGCCGGCGCGACGGAGGTCTACCCTGTAGGCGAAGAGCATGGCTGGAGACTGGGCCGCGTTAGGGACCCTTACGGCCATCATTGGGAAATCGGGCACGAACTGGTGGCCTGAGCCTTCGACAAGACCTTGACGGTAGCCACGTGCTACCATCGGTCGCCAGACGGAATTGAGTAACCGCGGATATTGGTTTGTCCGGCAGGAAAGGTGGCGCGTATGAGTGTGGAGGTCCCTCAGATACCAACGACGAAGCAGAAAGTGACCCACGAGTTGGTAGAGATGACCGGCATTTTTCTCTATCTGGCGTTCTTTTTTTGTGCCTTGACCACCTACAGCATGCTGCTGCTAAACAAGTACGACATTCCCTACTACAATTACGGCGCAGCTCTGCTGAATGCACTGATCGTTGCCAAGGTGATTCTGATCGGCGAATACGCGCATCTAGGCAAGCGGCACGAAAAGAAACCGCTGCTTCTCTCTTCGTTCTACAAGGCGGTCTATTTCAGTGTGTTGGTGTTCGCATTTCACGTCGCTGAGGAAGTGGTGAAGCGTCTCATTCATGGCGAGGGCTTCGCAGGGGCACTTCAAAATGTTCGCTTTGATGATCTCGCGGCACGAACGTTGATTATCTTTAGCACGTTCCTGCCCTTATTTGCATTTCGTGAATTGCAACGGGTGATGGGCGAAGAAAAGTTTCGCGACTTGTTTTTCAAAACTGGGGCGGCCGACAAGTCCGTATAGCAGCGTTTCTTCTGCACTAGCCCTAAAACTTCAAAATCAGAAAGTAACCCACGATTCTAGGTCCGCCCTTCCTGAACAAACGCGAGACGTCTAGCTGAGCAAGGCGTTGAATCGCGGATCGGAGCGCAGCGAATCCAGGTCAGAATCTTTCGCTGCCCAATTCTTATAAAATGTACCGTGTTCTACCGCTTTCTGCAAACAACTGATGGCTTGCTCCGTTCGCCCGAGGAGTGCATAAACACAAGCTACGTTGTACAAGATCGATGTCTCGTCTGGGTCGATGGCGAGAGCGCGCGTAGCCCACTCGAAGCTTTTGTCGTGAAGCCCCATCCGGGCCAGACTTGCCGCACCCAAATAGAGGGAACGCGGATCGTCGGGATGCGTTTCGATGTGTTTCTCGATCAATTTCAGCGAGCGCCGCTCGGTATCCTCTGCTTCTTTCGCTCGCCCTAGCCCGTGGTAAACGGGCACCAGCAAGCTTACGGCTTGATAGTCGTCGGGATTTAGACGCGAAGCCTCTTCATACAGTTCGGCCGCCTTTGCCAAGTCGCCGCGCTGGAAAGACGTGCGGGCATAAAAATAGTGCGCTTCATAGAGTTTCGGATCGAGCCGGATGGCTGCCTCAAATTCTTTTTGTGCTTGATCAAAACTCTTATTCAAGGCAAATGCCAACCCGCGCGCAGCATGGGCCTCGGCAAGTTCGGGATCCAACTCCAGGGCTTTATGGCTGGCCGCCTCCGCTTCCTTCAGATTGTCTTCGCTGCTGTCCCAATACATATAAAGAAAGGAACAGCAATCCGCCACGCCTGCGAAGGCGCGCGCGTACTGCGGGTCAATCACAATGGCGCGGGCAAACATTTGACGAGCAAAATCGAAGCCTTTGCGGCGGAACTGGTGGAAAAACTGCCTTCCCCGCAAGTAATAGTCATACGCTTGCGGATTTTCGGTTTGCTTGCGGGCAATGGCTTTTTCTTCCTGCGGAGTGAGCTTAATGCGTAGCGCCTGGCTGATACTGCGCGCGATTTCGTCCTGTACCTCGAACACATCTTTCAACTCGCGGTCGTAACGTTCCGCCCAAATGGAATGCCCGGTTAGAGCGCGAATCAGTTGCGCGGTAATGCGCAAGCGATTCCCTGCCCGGCGCAAACTGCCGCTTAACACGCAAGCGGCGTTCAATTCTTTTCCAACCTGCGGCCCGGTGACCGGTTTATCGCGATAGGCCAACACGGCGGCTCGCGGGAAAACTTGCAGCTCTTTAATTTTGGATAGTTCGGTGATGATATCTTCGGTCATCCCGTCGCGGAAATACTCATCATCTTTGCTGCCACTTAAATTCTCGAAATAAAGCACCGCGATCGACTTGTCCGGAACCGCGACTGCCGCTTGTTCGCCCGCCGGCGAAAGCCTTTTCGAGTCGCCACGGCCCGAAGAATCTCGATCGCGCTTCAGACGCTTTAGATCGGTCTTAATTTCAGAAGCAGTTTGATAGCGAAGATCCCGGTCCTTCTCAATCGCCTTATTGATGATCCGCTCGAGCTCGGCAGGCAGTGGTCCGTCGAAGCCAGATCCGACGGTCGGCGTTCCGTGCAAAATGGCATCGAAGATCGCCGCCGACGTGTCTCCCCCAAAGGCGAGCCTGCCCGTGGCCATCTCATAGAGAACCGTGCCAAAGGAAAATAAATCCGTGCGCGCATCGAGTTCTTTGCCGAGCGCCTGCTCGGGTGACATGTAAGCCATCGTGCCGATCGCCGTTCCCGGGCTCGTCAAGAACTCCGTGCCGGCTGCGACCGTCGCCTGTCCGGAAACTTGAACGGATTCTCCAGAGGCACGGCGGGACGCCATTTTCGCCAAACCAAAATCCAGAATTTTTGTTTGTCTGCGGTGGGTAACAAAAATATTTGCCGGCTTGATGTCTCGGTGGACAATTCCCCGCAAATGTGCGGCGGCCAGGGCATCGGCAATCTCAATGCTGATATCAAGAAGGTTGTCGATCTCCAGGGGTTTGCCACCAATTAAGTGCTTGAGCGTCTGTCCTTCCAGCAATTCCATCACAATAAATGGTCTGTGTTCGAACTCTCCAACATCGTGAATCGTACAAATATTCGGGTGATTCAGTGCCGAGGCAGCTCGCGCTTCCCGTTGAAATCGTTCGAGTGTCTGGGCGTCGGTGGGGGTGTCTTCCGGCAGAAATTTCAACGCGACGCTGCGGTCGAGCCGGGTGTCTTCGGCACGGTAGACCACGCCCATGCCTCCCCCGCCTAGCCTTTCCTGAACTCGATAGTGTGAGATTGTTTGACCGCTGATCGACCTGGTCTCCGACATGGCCCGGTCATTCTAGGGTTGCTGCCCAATCTAAGTCAATGCGGGGACGCCGTCGACGCCGTCAAAAATATAGCTGTTCCCATAAAGACAGACTGCACTGCCGGGCCAATACAAGGCCGTACGGTGCAGTTCGTTCTCAGAACGGATGGCCGAGAGAACAGCTTGGGGTCCGGGTCGCCCAGGCGAATGTGCGATAATTCCAATCTCTGTTCTAGAGCGTGGTTGTCGCCGCTGCGTAAAAGATCAAGTCAAGTTAGCGAAAGGAAATTGCATCCCTTTGCGGGCAAAGCGAATCAAATTGCAGATCGCCCAGCTCACCACGAACACGCCGCAACAAACCAAAAGGATTCTTGGAATTATCCCCAACTATCGGGCAATCAGCGCGAATACTCAGCTCCCTCCACTGAGCATTAAGGCAAAGTTCTGGCTCGGTACGCAGGA
>DATFZN010000031.1:0-37963 GCA_035314425.1 Candidatus Acidiferrum sp.
TAGCGGCGGCCACGACGCTCAGTCAGTAACCTCTCCTGCTTCAGATCTTGCGCCTCTTTCTGGGCTTCGTCCTTCTCTTCGGTGTAGCGCTCGACCTCTTTCTCGTATTTCTCGCGAGCCGTCGCCGCAATCTCTTTGTCGACGGGCTGCAAAGCACCTAATAAGACCACGTCCGATTGTGCAATGCGGAGACCATCGTTTTTGGCCTGAAAGAACGCCCACTGGTCAGCTTCCTGTGATTGCAGAAGAATTTCCTCTTTCGAAGCTCCATTTCCGAGAAGGGTCGCTACGGCAATGAACACTGCAAGAATGGCAAGGGTGACAGTAACGGGCATGGTGAGCGGACTCTTTACCTGCCCTTCGGGCTCGTGTCCTTCCAGAGCTTCGTGCATCGTCAGAATACCTCCGGGAGTTAGATTAACTGGGCCAGGCGTGATTGGAAATTGTTTTCAGCGCATCGCCAGCAGCGGCAATGGTCCGGTCGATATCCGCTTCGGTGTGGGCTGCCGAAACGAATGCGGCCTCAAATTGTGACGGCGCAAGGAAAATTCCCCGCTGCAGCATTTCCCGGAAGAATCGCGCGTACAACTTGGTATTCGATGTTTTTGCCTGAGCGTAATTCCTCACAGGGTTCGCGGTGAAGAAGATCGTGGAAAGTGAGCCGATACTGTTGATCTCGGCCGCGATTCCGGCGTCGGTCAAAGCCTTGCGAACTCCAGTTCCCAATTTCTCATTGAGGGTCTTAATGCGCTCGTACAATCCCGGTTTTTGCAGTTCCTTAAGGGTGGCTATCCCCGCGCTCATGGCCAGTGGATTGCCTGCCAAAGTTCCGGCCTGGTACACCGGTCCCAGTGGAGCGATGTTGTTCATCAACTCTGCGCTTCCACCGTACGCAGCGACGGGAACACCACCGCCGATAATCTTTCCCATGGTGGTCAGGTCGCCTTTGACTCCGAATAGTTGCTGCGCCGAACCGTTGTGCAGTCGGAATCCAGTAATCACTTCGTCCATAATTAGCAATGCGCCATTCCTGCGCGTGATTTCGCGAAGTCCCTCGAGAAATCCTCCCTCTGGCCGCACAACACCCATGTTGGCCGCCACCGGTTCAACAATGACGCAGGCAATCTTGTCTTTGTGTTCAGCAAATAGCCGCTCGACCGCTTCAACGTCGTTATACGGCACATTTAAAGTTAACGCGGCTAGCGACTGTGGCACGCCGGGACATTCCGCTATTCCCAGTGTGGCAATGCCCGACCCCGCTTCGGACAGAAAGCTGTCGGCATGGCCGTGATAACCCCCGGAAAACTTCACCATGAAATCGCGCTTGGTGACTCCACGCGCCAGGCGCACTGCGCTCATCGTGGCTTCCGTTCCACTTGAGGTAAAACGAACTTTCTCGAGGAATGGAATCGCCTCGGTGATTAGAGTGGCAAGTTCCAACTCCAATTCCGTGGTTACGCCAAAACTGGTTCCCTTCTTGGCCTGATCCGCAATCGCAGCCGTCACGGCGGGATGAGCATGGCCGAGCAGCATGGCGCCCCACGAACAGACATAATCGAGCAGGACATTTTCATCTGCATCGTAGAGATGCTGCCCCATGCCGCGCTCGATTATCAGCGGCTCTCCGCCTACGGAACGGAACGCGCGTACAGGGCTGTTCACACCGCCGACAAGGACCTTCTCGGCTTTTTCGAAAATCTCCTTGGAACGGGCTCTCGAGGGTTTTGCCTGCGCTTGTATTGCACTCATCTTTGCACCTATTTTTCTATGCCTTCAACCAGCGCGCCGCGTCCTTCGCGTGATACGTCAAGACAATGCCTGCGCCGGCACGCTGGATTCCTGTCAAAATTTCGAGGACAACTCTCTTTTCTTCGATCCAATTCTTCTGTGCCGCCGCTTTCACCATGGAATATTCACCACTCACGTTGTAGGCTGCAACCGGCACATCGAAACGGTCACGCACCATGCGAATGATGTCCAGATACGGCAACGCCGGCTTGACCAGGACAATGTCCGCGCCCTCTCCGAGATCCTGCGCCACTTCCTTGAGCGCTTCCCGGCCATTTCCCGGATCCATCTGATAACTGCGCCGATCGCCGAATTGCGGCGCGGATTGCGCTGCTTCCCGGAAAGGCCCGTAAAACCCGGAACAATACTTAGCCGCGTAGGACATTATCGGAATATTTTCAAATTTGTGTTCGTCGAGCTTGCCCCGTATCGCAGCGACACGGCCATCCATCATGTCGGATGGCGCGACCACATCGGCGCCGGCTCGCGCGTGAGTCAGTGCCTGTTGCGCGAGGATTCCTAGCGTGGCGTCGTTGACCACTTCGTCGTGCTCAATCACACCACAGTGCCCGTGATCCGTGTATTCGCACAAACAGACGTCGGTGATCACCAGCAATTTCAACTTTGCTTTACGAACGCCTTCTATGGCCTTAGGCACAACCCCATCGGCCACCAGCGAACTCGTTCCCTGCGCATCCTTGGTCGCCGGCAGCCCGAACAAGATGATACCGGGAATGCCCAATTGCTCCACTTCGCGGCACTCCTCAACAAGCTTATCGGCCGATTGCTGATACACTCCTGGCATCGAACTGACTTCCTTGCGCGCGCCGCTGCCTGGGCAAACAAACATGGGATAGATAAAGCCCGCCGTACTCAACCGGGTTTCTCGAACAACCCCTCGCAGCGCTTCCGTGCGGCGCAAACGACGGGGACGATCAATTGGAAAGCTCATCCGCGTTTCACTCCTGCTTGAGGCTGAGTAGTTCCACTAGAGAAAAAATCAACCAGGGAATCAATTACCGCCAGCGCGTGCGTATCCTTGGCCGAAAGGATTCGCTCCACACCCGTCGCCCTTAGCGCCTTTTCTGTCACAGGACCGATCGCCCAAAAAGCGGTTTCTCGCGAGAGAATTACAAATCTGGCGGCACCTAGAATATCCTGCAGATGATGCACCGCCGAAGGACTGAAAAACAGAATCGCATCCGCTCCGCAATCGATCTCTTTTCGATAACCTTGGATTTCGACTTCGCTGGGACCGAGCGTTTTGTAGCAGACAACTTCGGTCACCCGAGCGCCCCGAGTCTCGAGAGCTTCCACTAAATCGTGAGTGGCGCGATCGCTGCGTGGCAGCAAAACCTTCTGCCCTCTTACGCGCTCCGCCAGTTCCTCGGCTAGCGCTACGCCTTGGTGTTTCCGTGCGACGTAAGCAACTTCTAAACCTGCTTCTCGCGCCGCTTCAGCGGTAGCTGGACCAACCGCGGCAATCTGCACCCCCCGTATTAATTCCCGCAACGAGAGTCCCTGCGATGCACAACGATCGAGCAAGGCCCGAACGGCATTTTGACTGGTCAAAAATGCCCACTGAAAATATCTGAGATTTCGCAATGCTTCATCGAGGGGTTCAAGATCGTCGGGCGGTCGAAAGCAAACCATGGGCAGTAGTACTGCGGTCGCGCCGATTTTCTGCAATTCGGCAACCAGAGTTTCACTCTGTTCTGCGGCCCGCGTTACAATGACCCGTTTTGCTTCCAGCACTTTGTGCGAATCAACCACGGGTTTTGTTGACCTCTTCCAATATGTTTCGAGCTCCGCCTTCGATCAGCAGTCGAGCCATTTGCTCGCCGAGCTGCGCTGCTTGATCAGGTGGCGCCGTCGCGCGATGGCGCACATACTGTGCACCATCTACCGAGCAAACGACAGCTTCCATCACCAGTTCCTCACGCTCGATCCGGGCCCAGGCTCCCAGAGGCAGTTGGCATCCTCCCTCTAAGGCGGACAGCAATGCACGCTCTGCGATGATGGCCGTGCGAGTTTCCACGTCGTCCAGTTTTCCGAGGATTTGATTGGACTCTTCATCTTTCAAGCGCGCTTCGATCGAGATCGCGCCTTGACCTACTGCCGGCAGCGAAATCTCCGGCGACAATGCCTCGGTGATTTTATGACTCCAGCCCAAGCGATCTAAACCTGCTTTTGACAAAACAATGGCGTCATACTCGCCGCTTTCCACTTTGCGAAGCCGGGTATCCACGTTTCCCCGTAATTCACGAATGTCGAGGTCCCTGCGGACATGCCGTATCTGTGCCTGGCGCCGCAGACTGCTGGTCCCTACACGGGCACCTGGCTTCAAATTCTCGAGCGTGGCTCCGGCATTCGAAATCAGACAATCCCTTACGTCGTCACGCCTGCAAACGGCTGGAAAACACAAGCGGCTCGGAATGTCTGTGGGAATGTCTTTCACGCTGTGAACCGCCAGATCAATGCTTTCATCGAGAAGCGCTTCTTCCAATTCCTTGATGAAAATTCCCTTCCCGCCGATTTGCGTGAGTGGCGACTGCTGCATTCTGTCACCAGAGGTCTTGATGATAATGATCTCAGCTTCCACGCCTGTCACTTGGAACAATTGCTTGCGGATAAACTCAGCCTGCCAGCGAGCTAAAATGCTTCCCCGGCTTCCAATTCTGAGCGGCTTCACGGTTTCTCCCGGTCTGAAAGATACAATTCACGAATCGCTTCCACGCTCAGGATTTTCTTGCGTAGTTCTTTTTCAGAGCGGAGCCGCTCCGCGGGAGCAATCAACAATTTTTCGATCAACTCGTCCATCATGCCACCGATGCTTTCGCGATCCTCAGCGCTGAAATGGTTCACACCACTCAATTTTTCCTGCAAATAGGCGGCGCGCCGCTGTTTCAAACTTCCGCGCAGAGTATCGAGCACGCCAATCAATTCAACGCTTGCCTGCCAGGAAATGAACTTGCCCACGTGCTCTTCCACGAGAAATTCTGCCTTTGGCACTTCGCTTCGCCGCGCGCCTTTGTTTTGCTGCACAATTTCCGTCAAGTCATCCATCGTGTACAGGTACACGTTGTACAACTCGGCTGCGGAAGGTTCGATATTCCTCGGAAGACCCAAATCCATAAGGAACAAGGCACGGTTGCCGCGCGCGGCCATGGCGCGTTCGATCATCGGCTTGGTCAATAGCGCATCTTGTACACCAACGGCAGACACAATCACGTCCGGCAATTTCAGAGCAGTGTCCCATTGACCCCATTCGATGACCTCGCCCTGGTATTGCTTGGCAAATTCCTCGGCCTTTTCCCGCGAGCGATTGGTTAGGTACAAATTGCCGACGTTGCGATCGCGTAATTGTGAGACAACCTGCTCGCTGATGGTTCCAGCGCCCAGTACCAACGCCGTTCTCTCATTCAACTTGCCGAAGATTCGTTCCGCCAGCTTGATACCCGCAGAAGCAACGCCCATCGGACGCGTGCCCAATTCCGTCTCGGCGCGAACTCGCTTGCCAATTTCCAGAGCCCCCTGAAACAAGCGGTTTAAAACCGGTCCGGTGGCGTGGCACTCGTGAGCACGAAGATACGCTTCCCTCACCTGCCCCAGAATCTCCGCTTCGCCGAGCAGCATCGATTCCAGACCCGCCGCCACACGAAACAAGTGGCGCACCGCATCGTGGTCGTAATGGTGATAAAGGGAAGGATTTAATTTGTCCGGCTGGACAGAATGAAAATTACTCAGAAAAGAACAAAGGGCGCCTGCGGATTGGCGATTGGCGGTGGCGTGCACGCCGTATACTTCGCTGCGGTTGCAAGTGGAAAGCACCAGGGTTTCTTCCAGGATTCCTTTTTCGCGCAACTGTTCAGCCGCCCGTTGCGCCTGGTCGGCGGAAAAAGACGCCTTTTCCCGCACCTCTACGGGCGCTGTGCGGAAATTCAGGCCGACTAAGACGATCTCCATGGCGCTAATTTGCGCACTCCTATAGGAATCGGTGATGCTGCGACAAAAATAGATTTACGATCGTGAAACTCAAAATCACCAGAATAAAATTGAACACGCAAAGCCTGGAAGCCCTGGCTCCGCGCCAGGCAGTCGTCCTCGCCAGCTGAAAATAAGCTGCATAGAGCACCAAAACGACTAAGGTCACCAAGTATTTGGGATCAAACGTATGACTGGCGCCCTGCCGGTTTAATGCCACATATCCCAAAAGTGTACCGACGGCGATCGTGAGCAATCCCACCAGCACACTCGTGTGGCTCATGCGCTCCAGCAAATCAAGAGAAGGAAAGCGCCATACAACCTCCCCCAGTTTTCTGGTTCGCAGTAATCGCTCTTCTGCCAAGTACATGAGGCTCAGAACACAGGAAAGAGCAAACGCCGCGTAGGAGAGAATGCTGAGTGTTACGTGCAGGGCGAAAACAACACCCTTGGCCGGAATCGGAGCGTCCGGATGATCGGGCATGAGATAGGCGGCGAAAAAGAACGCCAGAATGATCGGCACCACGAACGCCCCAACGGTCCTTTGCCGGTGATAGATTTCCAAGCATAGGTAGGTGACCGCCAGCAGCCAGCCAAACAAGGACATAGAGCCCTGCAGGTCGTGATAGGGCACGGTGTGACTGCCCTTGGCGCGCAGCAAAAGCGCGATGTAATGCGTGGCTAACCCAGTAAACATCAACAAAGTAGCGAACCGGCCGGTCATTTCCTGGCCAGTGTACAAATACCTCATGTACAGGCCCATACTGAGTATGTACGCCAAAACCGTTAGCAGCACGAATGTTTGAGTCATCGGTTCGGTCCACCGAGGCTAGAGTAGGCACGGGAGCGCCTCCAAGCCCAGCCCGCGCGTTTTGCAAGAGATTCGATCATCAAAGTATAGCTCACTCGCTTACTGCCCGCAGGTGACTCCGGGCGCTATTTGCACCGTGTTGCACTCATAAAGCCAATGGACTGTTCCCGTCAATGACCCCGGTCATAGCCCACAACTTCTAGAATTCGATACCGTCAGGCAAAATATGGAGTTTACCTTCGGCGCAGTGGAGTACATCACAGGCAAGTTCGGCGCGTTTTTGTTATCCTTAGCGTAATTCTATGGCAACCAAAGAGCCGGTGATAACGCGAAAAGAGCTGTTTTTAAGGGCATGTGCGGGTAAGTCTGTTCCCCGTTTGCCGGTCTGGATCATGCGCCAAGCGGGGCGCTACCTGCCGGAATACCGCGAAATCCGGGCAGCTCACTCGTTTTTGGAGGTCTGCAAGACCCCCGATCTGGCTGTAGAAGTCTCTCTGCAACCGTTTCGCCGCCTTAATGTTGATGCCATCATCATTTTCTCCGACATTTTGATTCCCGCCGAGGCGATGGGGCTTCCGCTCGAGTTGGGAGATGCGGGACCGCATTTGCCGGAGCCGGTCAGGACGGCGGCAGATGTTGCAAAACTCAACATATTTGATCCGGAAGTTGAGACTGGGTTCTTGATGGAAGCGCTGCGGCGAACGACGAAGTCGGCAGGACCGGATGTCCCGGTTCTCGGATTTGCGGCATCGCCTTGGACTCTGGCTTGCTATATGGTCGAGGGGCGGACGCGGGAAGGGTTCGCTACGGTCAAAAGTTTTCTTTACCGAGAGCCGACAGTGTTTCGCGAACTGTTGCACAAAATCGCACAAGCAACGATCTTGTATCTCAAAGCACAGATTGCAGCCGGGGTGAGCGCGGTGCAATTGTTTGATACCTGGTGTGGGGAATTGAATTTGCAGGACTACACCGAATTTGTTGTACCCGCGATGCAGGAGATTATTGCGGGGCTCGGGGGCGCTGTGCCGGTGATCTATTACACCAAGGCCTCACACCATCTCCTGCCGTCTATTGTGAAAGTCGGAGCAAATGTGTTGAGCGTGGATTGGCGCATACCGCTCGGAGAAGTTCGCCTGCTTGCGGGGCCCAACATCGCCATCCAAGGGAATCTCGATCCCGCGATTCTGTGTTCGTCGCAGCAGAAAATTCGCGATGCCACGCTGGACCTTGTTGCTGAACTGTCCGGTCATGGGCACATCTTGAATCTGGGGCACGGCATTTTGCAGCAAACGCCAGTGGAAAACGCTGCTCTGTTTATTTGCACTGGACAACAAGCGGCGCTCAAACAAACGTCGCCGGTAGCCGCCTGTTAGAGAGCACTTGAGGAGGTTTGTGCTTTGTCACTGATGAACCCAAGTATCCGGGAGATGCACCAGGAACTTTCCGTAGGGGAAGATTTCGTAGCCCGATACAATAGGCCGGGGCCCCGTTATACGAGCTATCCCACCGCACCGGTATGGACCGATAGGTTCGGTCCGAAAGATTTTGAAGAAGCAATCCTGGCCGCCGATAAAAAACGCTCTGCGGTTTCACTCTACATGCATCTGCCATTTTGCGAGAGTTTGTGCCTGTTCTGTGCCTGCAACGTGATCATTCAAAAAAATAAGAACGTGACCCCACCCTATCTTTCGACATTGAAGAAGGAAGTGGATCGCATCTCGAGCGGTGTTTCACGAAATCGGCAGGTCGCACAATTCCATTGGGGCGGAGGCACACCGACCTATCTTTCACCGGAGCAGATTGAAGATCTATTCACCTACACCAAGGAACGCTTCACGTTTGCGCCGGACGCGGAAATTGGAATTGAAGTCGATCCTCGCGTTACCACTCGCGCACACCTAGAAACAGTTCGCCGGATGGGTTTCAACCGGCTGAGCATGGGGATTCAGGATTTCAAGCCTGAAGTGCAGAAAGCGGTGCATCGTATTCAGCCGTATGAAGTAACGCGCGACCTGATCGCGAACGCGCGCGAACTCGGTTTCGACAGCATTAACGTTGACCTAATTTACGGGCTGCCCTTTCAGACTGCGCAAAGCTTCGCCTACACCGTCGAGCAGATTGCGGGACTTTCTCCGGATCGCATCGCTATGTTCAGCTACGCGCACGTGCCCTGGCTGAAAAAGCAGCAAGGATCGTTTGTTGCGCATCTTCCGGAAGGCATGCAGAAATTTGACATCTTCCGAAGTGGCCTACTGAAATTCCTAGAAGCGGGGTATTTGTATATCGGCATGGACCATTTCGCGAAAGAAAACGATGAACTGGCTGTTTCGCAGCGGAATCGGACACTGCACCGGAATTTTCAGGGTTACACGACGAAAGCAGGCGCCGACCTCTATGGGATGGGAATCACGGCAATCAGCGGGATTCAAGAAACCTACGCGCAGAACTACCGCGACATCCCTTCCTGGGAAAAAGCCGTTAACGAACACGGCATTGCGACGATGCGCGGGTACCGACTTTCGGCCGATGATGTTTTACGCCGCGAAGTAATCAGCCGGTTGCTCTGCCACACGGTCATTGTGAAAGACGAAATTTCTAAGAAATTCGATATTAACTTCGATGAATATTTTGCTCCAGAATTGGAGCGCTTCCAGATGCCCCAAGAGGATGGCCTGGTGGTCGTCAACGACAAGGAAATTCGTGCAGCGTGGCTGGGCCGAATCTTCATCCGCAACCTTGCGATGGTGTTCGATCCGTATCTCGAAAAGCAACAACTCGATTCCAAACCGCTGTTTTCGAAAACGCTGTAGCGCGGCGAACGGTCTTCATGTCCTCAGAAATCCAGGCACTGGTCATCGGCGCAGGAATCTCGGGCCTGGCGACCGCCTACGCGTTGCAAAGGGCGAATGTGTCGACGCTCATTGTGGATTCGGCGGCGCGACCTGGCGGCGTGATTCAATCCATCAAACGAGATGGCTACCTTCTTGAGTGCGGGCCGCAGAGTTTTAGCGGCAATTCGCAAATCAGTTTCCTCTCGAACAAACTCGGCATACTTCACGAGCGGATGCTGGCAAACCCCAAAGCTCCTCGCTATGTTCTGATCCATGGCGCACTAAAATCGGTTCCCATGGGCCCTATGCTGCTAGGCTCCTCGTTTTTAAGTGGCGGAACACGCGGCGCCATTGTGCGGGACGTTTTGGGAAGTGAATTACCGCCAGAGCCGGATGAATCCGTCGCTGCGTTCACCCGAAGAAAATTCTCTGAAACATTGCTAGATCGGCTGGTCGGTCCATTTGTGTCCGGGATCTATGCGGGTGACCCGGAAAAATTGAGCCTGCGCGCCGCTTTCCCCATTCTTTACGAAGCAGAGAGGGCCTCCGGAAGCATGATTCGTGGCACGTTTAAGGTCTTGAAAGAGCGCAAGGCCAAACGCGGACCAGAGCCGCGAGAAAAGCCTACGTTGCAGACATTTCGCGACGGCAACGAAACCCTGGTGCAAGCGCTCGCGGAACATTTGGGGAAGCAGCTATTGCTTCGCTTCGAAGCCTTGTCGATCGAGCCGCTCGATCCCAGCGTCGGCCCGGACGCTCCTCGTTTTCGGGTTACCGTGCGTTCCCCTCGCGGGCCGGAAATCATCCAAGCGGAACGACTGGTCATGGCCACGCCAACGAATGTGACCGCCCAGCTACTCGGGGGGCTTGATCCGGCATTTGAGACGAATTTGCGTGCGGTCGAATATTCAGGCGTGGCTGTTGTATCGCTGGGTTATCGCAAGGCAGACGTCGGTAATCCATTGAATGGCTTCGGATTTCTGGTGCCTCGCTCGTCACAATTATCCATTCTTGGTTCTGTCTGGAATTCTTCCCTGTTTCCCGATCGCGCACCTGAAGGCCACGCGTTGCTCACGAGCTTTGTCGGAGGCGCCACAAATCCTGGTGCAGTTCGCCAGTCGGCGGAGGAACTTGCAGATTTGGTTCATCGAGAAAGTAAGCCGATTCTAAACATTGCGAGGGAGCCGGTTTTCCGCAACGTCACGATTTGGCCTCGTGCGATTCCCCAATACAATTTGGGTCATGTCGCCAGGCTTGCGGCCGTTGCTCAGGCTCGGGGAACTTTTCCAGGCTTGTATTTCGCTGGAAATTATTTAAATGGACCTGCGATTGGTACCTGCGTGGAGCAAGCGCTCAAGATTGCCAACGAAATTCGGGTCAGTTTCTCCAATTAATTTATGAACAATCTTCGGCCCTAGCTTCTTCTGCTGTGCCGATGAGCCAAACGAATCTTTCGCCGCTCTGCCGCTTCTCTCCACCGGCGCTTTTCTTCCACCGTTCGCAAAATGAGTGGCGGCACAGTTTTAGGTTGGCGCGTGATCTCATCAATCGCAACAAAAGTTACATATGCAGTGGTTGTCTGCTTACGCTCTCCGGTCAATAAATTTTCCGAAAAGACTTCGACACCGACCTCCAGCGAAGTGTTAAACACGCGGTTGACGTGCGACTTCAACATAACAATTTCGCCGAGATTCACCGCGTTTTTGAAATCAATGTAATCGACCGACGCTGTAATGACATAACTGTTGGAATGCCTGCTGGCGGCCATCGCCGCAACAATGTCGACCATGTGCATCACATGACCCCCCAACAGTTTGCCTAGGGCGTTGGTCTCGGCGGGGAGGACCACTTCCGCCATTTCTGAAGCCGAAGCGCTAACGGGCTTGCCCTTTAGTGCCATCTCCATCTTGTCCCTCTTTTTCTTTACACTTCGCCTGCTCATCATTCTCCTAGCGGAACTTTCACGACTGCTCTTGGGCC
Source organism: Candidatus Acidiferrum sp. (assembly GCA_035314425.1). GTDB lineage: Bacteria > Acidobacteriota > Terriglobia > Acidiferrales > UBA7541 > Acidiferrum. The sequence goes on from DATFZN010000031.1 coordinate 11,395, forward strand.
ACCTGGCGCTACAACGTATAATACGGGAGACGCCATGACTGAACAAAATAAAACCCGACGCCAAAAACTGGAACAATTTCTGGCGGAAAATCCCAACGATGCTTTTACCCGATATGGGATTGCGCTTGATTGCTTCCGACAAGGCGATCTAGCCGCTGCAGACATGCACTTCAAGACCCTACTGCAAATTAATCCCGATTATGTCCCAGCCTATCAAATGTACGCGCAGATGCTGGCGCAGAGCGAGCGCGTCGAAGACGCAAAAACCGTGCTTGCTAGGGGAGTGGAATGTGCGGCGAAGCAAGGCAATGCGCACGCACGTTCGGAGATGGAAGGACAACTGTCGGAGTTGTCGTAACGGACGAAGCAAAACACGTTCGGAAGATTAGTCGCACTCTAGCTGCTCATCGCCAGTTCTTCAGCCGATTTTGTTATCGTTCCGGGCATACCCCGGTGGGCTAAAATTGAGTTATAGTTTCTGACTGGGGAACCGCGCACCGCTTGGAAAACCCAGAAGAAGTTCCATGCCACTGAAGATTTCCTATGGAGTCAAACCGCGGCATTTCAGTGGATTTTTGCTCTTGTATATGGAATCGAGCAGGCTACAATTTTAGGGTTTTAGGAAAGTTGCAAATTCACCTCCGGGAAGGCCTGTGCACACACTCTCTCGTACCAACGACAAAGTCAAAATCGTGGAGCACTACGACGTGGTCAGTCCTTATTACCATGCGCTGTGGGGCGAACACATTCACCACGGTTACTGGATCACGGGCAATGAGTCGAAAGAAGTAGCACAGATTCAGTTGATTGAACACCTCGCCGATTGTGCGGACATCAAGCACGGCTCGGAGATACTGGATATCGGCTGCGGAATGGGTGCGACCAGCTTGTATCTGGCGAAACATTTCCACGCGTCGTCGACAGGGATTACCATCTCGCAAGTGCAAGTGGATATGGCGAACAAGGCAGCAATTGGTACGGGGTTGAATGTAAAGTTCCTGCTGATGGATGCCGAGGAGATGAAATTCGAAGGGCGGAAATTCGACCTGCTGTGGTCGGTCGAATCCATATCGCATTATCATGACCTGCCAAGATTTTTCGCATCCGCGACGCGGCTCCTAAAACCGGGCGGAACCTTCGCGCTGATCGATTGGTTCAAGAAGGAGAACCTGACGCCTAGGCAAACGAGAAAGTATATTGAGCCGATTGACCAGGGGATGTTTGTGGAATTGAAGGTAATGGAGGAGTATGAGTCTCTTCTAAGCGCCAACGGTCTCAAAATCACTCATCGAGAAGTGTTGAACAAGAATTGCGCAAAGACTTGGGATATTTCGGTGGAGATTATCCGTCATAAGTCTTTTTGGGACCTTGCGCTGCAGCATGGCCCTGAATTTATCAAAAATCTAAAAGCGTTTCAGGCCATGCGAGCTGGATTTGCTAGCGGAAATTTTGTTTACGGTCTATTGGTGGCCAAGGCGCCCGATTCCTTCGGGAAATAGGATATTTCTCACCGAAGCTGAGCTTTTGGTATCATCAAGTAGTTTTATGCAAGCTGACCGCATTCCGCTGTTTCCCCTTAACGTTGTCTTGCTGCCTGGCGAGCAACTCCCTTTGCACATTTTTGAGCCGAGATATCGCCAGATGGTTCGTGAGTGTCTTGACGAGCACAGCCCGTTTGGATTGCTCCTGGCTATGCCGAACGGCATGGTTCGGGTGGGCTGCACCGCCGAAATCATAGAGGTCATTAAGACGTATGAGGACGGTCGAATGGATATCATCACTGTGGGCCGTGAGCCATTTCGAGTGCTGGAACTCCATACGGATAGCCCGCTGCTTCATGGCGCTGTGGATTTTCTGGAAGAGTACGAGCTGGCTCCTGGGCCACAGAAGCAGGATCAACTGATCGAACTTTATGAAACATGCCACACCCTTCTGTATTCAAGCCTGCCCAAAGCACTCGGCCACTTCCCCGAGGAACGGCTTTCCTACGTTATTGCCTCAACCTTGCCCCTTGAACTTTTATGGAAGCAACAGATCCTCGAACTGCGTTCCGAGGCAGACAGGCAAGAGCGCCTAATGACGTATCTTCGAGACTGGGCACCGCATCTACAAAGGGATGGAGTCATGCGCCAACGAGCTGGAGGCAACGGCGGCGGTCTCAACTAAACTAGAGTTCCCCAATCCTTTTAACTTGCATCATAGATAGGTGAATCCACGAATCACAGAAGAAGGGCCCATGACAGCATCTAGCTCCGCACCTCAACCTTCAGGACACCAGAAGCCCTGCACATTGGGACAGTGGAAACGCATACCGGATTACGACGCCACCTCAACTTCTCTGTCCGTGAAAAATGAAATTCGGCGAAATTTACTCCGCCGCGTTGAGCGCGACGAACCGCTCTTTCCCGGCGTTCTCGGGTATGAGGACAGCGTAGTGCCGCAGATCGTGAATGCCCTGCTCTCGCGCCACAATTTTATTCTTCTCGGATTGCGGGGGCAGGCGAAGAGCCGGATTCTTCGCGGATTGGTCCAGCTTCTTGACGAGGAAATTCCAGTGATTGCAGGGTGCGAGATTAACGATCACCCTTTGCGTCCGATTTGCCGTTCGTGTCGAGAGAAAGTGGCTATCGAGGGCGACAATACTGCCATCGCGTGGATGCCCCGGGATCAACGGTACGTGGAGAAATTGGCCACGCCAGACGTTACGATTGCCGATATCATCGGGGACGTTGACCCCATCAGGGCTGCGCGAGGTGGTCGCGATCTTTCTGACGAATTGACGATTCATTACGGTCTGCTTCCTCGCGCTAACCGAGGAATATTTGCAGTGAACGAGTTGCCCGATTTGGCTGGGAAAATTCAGGTTGGGCTGTTCAACATCATGCAGGAAGGCGATATTCAGATTAAAGGATACCCACTGCGCCTGCCGCTTGATGTTCTGCTGGTTTTTACCGCCAATCCGGAGGACTACACCGCTCGCGGAAAAATTATTACGCCGCTGAAAGATCGCATCGGCGCAGAAATTCGCACGCATTATCCTTCTACTCTTCAGGAAGGCATTAGGATTACGGCGCAAGAGGCCTGGATCGACCGAGACGACTCGATCAAGGTGGAAGTGCCGGAATACTTGCGTGAAATTGTGGAAGAGACTGCGTTCCAGGCTCGCGACGACAAGCGCGTTGACAAACGCTCCGGGGTCAGCCAACGGCTGCCCATTTCTGCGCTGGAGAATCTGGTAAGTAGCGCAGAGCAACGGGCGGCCCGTACTGGGGAACGCCGCGCGGTGGCGCGGGTGGCCGATCTGTATGCTTCCCTTCCATCCATCACCGGAAAATTAGAACTGGAGTATGAGGGCGAATTGAAGGGTGCAGAGACAATCGCACGCGAACTGATTCGTTCTGCCATCGGTCGTGTATTCAGCAAACACTTTTCGGATGTGAATTTTCAGCCGGTGATTCAATGGTTTGAATTGGGCGGTGAATTAAAAGTGCCCGACGTGATTCCCACAAATACGCGCTATCAACAATTGGCCAAAATCCAGGGACTGCTCGAACATACCGACAGGCTCGGAGCCCGCGATCGAAAGGATGAAGCCACCATCGCCGCGGCTGCCGAAATGATCCTGGAGGGGCTTTGGGCTCATCGAAGGATCGGACGCAGCGAGGAACGGGGATTTTACGCGGAAAAACAGCAGCGTTCTTCCGAAACGCGGGAAACGCCCGGGCGGCAACGTCGCGGATATAACTGACCGGACTGTTTTCCTCTGCGATTGGTTGCAGGCGGTGAGATCGCCCGTTCGAGTGAGGGGCCACTATGAAAATTACGAAATATGGGAAGTACACAGGTGAGCCTGCCGACGTCGTCGACCTCGATGAACTGATGAAACGCTTGGGCGATTTTTTTCTGCAGAGCGGATTTGAATCGCAATACTACGGACTTTCTGAATTCGATTCGGCCAACTCCATGGAGGCCTTGCGGGAAGCGATTCTGAGGGCCCTACAGGAAGGCGATCTGATCCCTGACGATGCGCTCTCTGAAGAAATGCGTAGGATGTTGCAGGACCCGGGCGCACTGAATAGCCCCGAAATTCGCGACCTGATTCAACAACTAGTGGACCGGCTTACCCAGGAAGGCTTCATTAATCCCCAGCAGCCTCAGCAGCCTCCGCAGATTACCCCTCCTCCACAAAACGCGCCGGGGGGGCAACTCGGCCAACCACAGGAAAACACGGAAGCGCGATTTGAGATCACCGATAAAACCGTAGATTTTCTGGGCTACAAAACGCTGAAGGATTTGCTGGGCTCGCTTGGTCGCAGCAGTTTTGGGCGCCATAGCACACGCGATTTGTCTACGGGAGTGGAATCTGGGGGCGTCTCGCGGCCCTACGAGTTCGGCGACACGATGAATCTGGATATAAGTCAAACTCTTTCGAATGCAATCCGTCGCGAGGGAGCGAGAGTTCCCATCGATATGCAGTATCGGGATTTGATGGTTCATCAGTGCGAATATCAAAGTTCGTGTGCGACCGTGCTGCTACTCGATTGCAGTCATAGCATGATTCTTTATGGCGAAGACCGGTTTACACCAGCCAAGCGAGTTGCCCTTGCGCTCTCTCATTTGATTCGGACCCAATATCCTGGGGACACGCTTCATCTGGTTTTGTTCCACGACTCAGCCGAAGAAGTTCCGCTCAGCCAACTGGCGCGAGTGCAGGTTGGTCCGTATTACACCAATACGCGCGAAGGACTGCGGATGGCGCAAAGGATACTGCTGCGCCAGCGAAAAGATATGCGGCAGATCGTGATGATTACCGACGGCAAGCCTTCGGCGCTGACGCTAGACGACGGCCGGATTTATAAGAATGCCTTCGGCCTCGATCCGTTTGTTGTCGGCGAAACGTTGCAGGAAGTGAACAAATGCAAGCGTGCAGGCATTCTGATTAACACATTCATGCTGGCGACAGATTACAGTTTGGTGCATTTCGTGCAAAAGATTACGGAGATGTGCAAAGGAAAGGCGTATTTCACGACTCCCTATAATCTGGGACAGTATCTGCTGATGGATTATATGCATAGAAAGACTCGTACGATCCACTAGCGAAAATAATGTTGCTCTGCATCCAGGATTCCCCTTATCCCGCAAGCGAAAACCCTTGATTCATTTTTCCCCAATGAAATAAGTGTAATGACTAACCACACCATCAAAATATTTTCTAAGTGCGATTTATATTTTTCTTGCTCATAAAGTACCTTTTTCGCAACATCCGCTGCGCCCCAAACGTCTAATCAAGCGAGACAAGAAATGAACTCCGCTATGCGGCGGCTCGGTCGATTACCGCTAGCAACGCGGAAATCAAAACAAACAGCAAGGGAGATAGCAATGAAACTGTCGAGAATCAGCACAACTCTACTGGGAGCTTCGCTCTTTTTCGCCGCCGGTGCGTTTGCGCAAGAGAAGAGCACTTTGAATTTGACGGAAATGGTGAATATCCAAGGCACAGAGCTAAAGCCTGGAATCTATGAAGTGAAATGGGATGGCTCTGGCCCAAATGTGCAGGTGAAGATTTCTCAGGGCAAGAACGCGCTGGGCACGTTTCCAGCGACTGTTGTGACCAGGGAAGTTTCTAACGCAAGCAGCGGTTACGAGTCCAAGCAAGAAACAAATGGCAGCAAGTCGATCGTTGCCATCTATCCAGCCGGAAAGAAAATTGAGTTGGAGATCGGACAGAACCAGGCTGCCGGCGGTCGCTAATTCTGCGGCAACTGGGATTCAGCTGTCGGAGGCAACCCTCGGGAGATTCTCTCGAGGGTTGTCGCCATAGTTGTGAGAACTATTGAACTCGACCCGCCAACGATCGGTTCGGTATCATGATACCAATGAACCTCTCAAGAACGATTGGCCGGTGGTTTGGCCGAAAGGCGAGTATGACAAATCTAGTCGAGGGACAGCGCGCTCCTGAATTTACTCTTAAGGCAGTAGAGGGCAAGGAGCATTCGTTAACCTCGATGTTGAGCTCCGGGCCGGTTGTTGCTGCATTCTTCAAAGTATCGTGCCCTGTCTGCCAATTCACGCTTCCTTTCCTGCAAAGGCTTCATCAGCAGTTTGGGGCAAGCGACGCCGCGATTGTCGGCATTTCCCAAGATTCTGCGCGCGACACCCGCGCTTTCAATCAGGAATATGGAGTCAAGTTCCTGACACTTATCGATGAACCTCCCTATCCCGTTTCGAACGCGTATGGGTTGACGAATGTTCCGACAATTTTCCTGATTGAACAAGATCGGACGATCAAAGTGAGTTCGATGGGATTCGGCAAGAGCGACCTCGAGAAGATCGCTGCCGAACTTGCCTTGTGGAAGAAATTGCCCCCCGCTCCCTTTTTTCGCTCAGATGAAATTGTTCCTGCTTACAAACCTGGGTGAGGCAGCAAAAACTAGGTCCGGTCGGGACCGAAAGTTAGTGTTATTCCTCATCCGCAACCAGTTGCTTTTTGTGCTTCAGCGGCTTTTTTCTCTTGTCCGGAACAACACGGGTGGTAGCGGGTGCCGGGGCTAGCTTCCGGGCCAATCGGCGCGCCTCTGCTCCTTTGTCCAATCTCTTTTTTCGCTCTTGCGTCATGACCGGTTAACTCTTCTTAGAGATAATCTCCTGAACCGCCCGATGGCCCTGATCGATCGCTTCCTTGGTGTAGGCAAAAACACCCGCATCGGAATTCGCAATATGAATATTTCCAAACGGCTGACGCCCAATTTCGTTTGGAGCTAGTCCCTCCGGCCAAACTGGGTCGAATAGCGAGTTATATTCATAGGAGTAACCGTGCGGCCAGCGATTGACGGTGATGGCCTGAATATCGCGAGCCGCATCAAATCCTCCCGAAGCAAGAATGCGTGTCATCTGGTCACGAAGGTTGCGCTCGAAAGCGGCGAAGTTCGTGGACAACATGCCCGTCCTTTGTTGTTCCCGGGCGGTTTTTCCGGGCCCCACGGGAACGCATTGCAAGTGTACCAAACACGGCTCGTCCGATTTTTGAGGAAACCGCCAGTCACCCATGCTGACAGGAAAATCCAGCTCCACTGCACCATAAAAGCTACCCGGGCAATGCACCCCGCTAATTTTTAGAGTGTCGTTCACTAAAGAATGGACCACGGGGCGAAGCGCTCGGTCAAAGGGAACAAGCTTCCAATCCCGCCACAGTCGTAAACGCCACGCGTATTTGGCTTGACGCCGGTGTCTCGCCAACGTAGCTTTGATCAAGTGCAAAAGCTAAACAATTTGCCGCAGTATCGTCATATCGAACGCGGAGTTCTGCGAAGAAGTGCATTCCTTGCGATCGTCGCCGTTTTCCTTTTCTTCTTCGGCGCTTCCGATCCCTCGCTCGCAGCAAATACCAGTCGGACTGGCGCCGATGACTCTGCCGACGCGCATCCCGGCTGCAAAATAATCTACGCTGGGTTTGTCGGCGCGCTGGAAACTTCCAACCACCAACATTCGGGAGTGGTACAAATTCGAGATACTTTGCGCGGACCCGATTTCAGTGATGTTTGCGCAAATTCGTTTATTCCGCTTTCCTGGAACTCCGGGCGAGATTGGATTTTGACCCATTTCCCTACTCACCCAGGGCCGCTCACGTCAGCCGAGCTGGAAAATGCTCCACGGATCATCATGGTGGGTCACAGCACCGGAGGCTGGGCGATGTTAGGTGTCGCAAGAGACTTACGCGATAAACATATTCCGGTGGAACTAACAGTTCAAATCGACAGCGTTGGCTTCACTGACTACACAATCCCTGACAACGTCAAGACCGGGGCAATTTTCTACGCCTGGGATGCTCTCTTCTTTATGAACACGAAACACGTTCGGCTGCAAGATCCCGACCACACAAAATTGATTGCTAAAGTGACGGTAAAAGACGCGTCCCATCTTTCGATTACGCGGGATCCCCGGATACGAGTGCTCGTGATGGACGCGGTCAGCAATCTCCGTACGGAAAACGCCCAATTGAGAAAGCCTCGAAGCGCCGCACAACCCACCGCCGCCGCCAATTAAAAAGTGAAGAGAACTTGCAAATCGATGCGGCGATTGGACGTGTTATCGCTGTATGGTCTGCCTGCGAGAGCGTTCGAATCTCCAAACAAAGGTGAGCCAAGATTGCCGATTGGAGTGGCCACGTTCACATTGTTGAAAATATTTCGGGCGCTTACAGAGAAGGTGAGTGCATAACGCTTATTGGTCGAAGGTGGACCTCCCAGTCCTGGGCCGCCCCCTGGTCCACCTCTGCCGCCGCCTCCGCCTCCTGGACCGCGGCCGAATGTTCCACCTCCCATCCCGCCTCCGCCGGCGTTAGCAGCGTTCTCGATGGTGGGGCCAAAGCCAATCGTCTTGCTGAGCCGGAGGTTTAGCGAAAATCTGCTGGGACCGTCCGCAAAATTAACGGGTATGGGAACATAGAAGGGTGTTCCTGGAATTCCATCGTTGAAGCAGCCAAATTTGGTGACATAGGTCGCCCTTGCGCAGGGCGCGAACACTGGACGAACGTTGAATTGGGAGTCCTGATAAGGATCGGCGCCTGTGGTGATATTGAACGGAATCCCAGAGCTGGCGATCAGAAACGGACTCGCCCGAAATCCCTTTGGCAAACCGATAGTTCCGCCCATGAAGACGCGATTGCGAATGTCAAACGTTGCGCGGCCATAATCGAGAGAGATATTGCCCGGCACGGAAGGGAACGTATTCGCCCCGGACGTGTCACTGTCGGAGTAATTGAGAACATAGTAACCGAACAGGGATAGCTTGGCACCCATGTTGACCCTGCCGTTCACAATCAACTGGTTTTGCTTAAAAGTCCCTTCGGATTGGTATTGATAAATATTGTTGTTTCCGTCTGGACGGACTCCGGTAATCGGGTCAGCCGGATTCAGGCTTTCTGTATAAAACTGGTGATCACCGCGAGAAGTCAAATAGGTTACAGCAATATTGGCGGCTTTGCTGATTTGACGTTCCAGGGTTATGCCAGTTTGAATTGTGTACGGGGCATGAAGATTTGGATTCACCTGGTAGATCGTATTGGTGGGGTTGCTCGGCAACTGGACATTGGTCAGGAAAAAATCAGGATTGGTAACCTGGTAACTGGATTGCACGACTCCGTTGAATCGAACCTGATTCAGCTCTTCGTTGTACAAGAATCGATCGTAGAACATCCCAAACCCTAGGCGAAGGACGGTTTTGGGCGGATTTTTGCCATTTCCTCCAATCCCCCAGGCGAGGCCCAGCCGCGGAGCAAAGTCACTCGCGTTGGCCAGATGGTTTTGAGTCTCCCAGCGCAATCCGTAGCTGATTGTGACGTTTTGCCGAATTTTCCAATCGTCCTGTGCGAATAATGCTCCATCGATGACGGTCACAGCAGATTGCGGAGTGCCAACGGTTTGGGTGTAATAGCTCGCGCCGCCACCAAGCGCTTGTACTTGTGGAATGCTGAGGCCGTTGGCTAAGCCGATTTCCGTAATTTGATAGGCTTCAATCGGTGTGATTTGGCAGGTGTTCGGAGGCAATGGAACACAACCCGGCAGGAGACGAGAACCGAAGGTGTATGTTCCTGAAAAATCGGCAGTCGTGGTGTTGGTGTCACCCGTCGAGCGGATTCTTCCACCGTACTTAAATGCGTGCTTGCCACGCGTGTAGTAGGTAATGTTCTGAAGTTCATAATGGTTCTGGACATCCGTGGTTTTGCTGCTCGCGCCGCTGCCATTTCCAGTGAATGCCCCACCAACGTTAATTGTGGGACTTAGATTGACTGGGGTCGTCTCTGAATTATCACGAATGTATTGGAAGCGAACCTCGTCAATGATGTGAGCGCCGATAATCTGGGTGTCTGTGACTTGAAGCGTATTTTCCGTTTCATAGTCGTTCACGCCATATTCGGGAAGATTGAACTGCCCCACGTTATCGTTCTGCTCGGTATTGCGGAAGAATTGATAACGCACTGTCAACGAGTTGTTTGGTGTCAGTTGATAATCAAGGCGAGGGCTCAAATTCGTTCGATTTTGCGGGTTTGGGACCGTGACGCTGTAATTCGGGATGATGTCATAGGTGGGGGCTGGACCTAGCACGGTGCCGTTGAAGATTGCCAAGTTTCCAATATTGCGTTGTTCAATATTAAAGAAGAACGAAGACTTTTTATTAATGGCACCGCCGATGCTGGCACTGTATTGCGTGGACTGATAGGTAGGCAAGCTCTCGCCGGGCCCGGAAGCCTCAAACGGATTGCGCGCGTTGAAGTAGGAAGAGTTGCCGCTGACAAAGAATTGTCCGTGAAGCTTATCGGTCCCGGGCTTGGTGAATACCTCAATTCGGCCATATCCCAATTTGTCGTATTCGGCAGAAAAAGGATTTTGATTAATGCGGATTTCTCGAATGGAAGCTTTTGGGGGCAACTGTCCGCCGGTGAATCCATCAATGTAAATTTGGCCTCCATTCGGTCCCGCCGATGGACCCGCTAGTGCCTGAAGCTCGCTTTGCAATTCATCCGGATCATCTGACAGCGCATCCAAGTCTTTCCCTTGCATCACTATGGTATTCGCGTTGTTCGCAGGATCGACATCGACGTTGGTTGAGGTGTCACTCACCACCACTTTTTCCTGCCGCACTTCTATCGTCATCTGCACACTCACGCGAACTGTTTGTCCCGCAGCAACGACCACCCCTTCCTTCGTAAAAATTGCGAAACCTTTGGCAATAGCCTTCACCTGATACGTGCCTGGCGGCAAATCCTTGATCTCAAAAGTTCCATCCTTCGCAGTTGTGGCCCCTTTCGAATCGCCATTGCTGCTGGTGACAAGAATCGTAGCACCCTCAATTCCGGCCGCCGAAGGGTCAGTGACCTGACCGCGCAATACACCGATCGGAGTCTGGGCCTCGGTTGCGCCGAGCACAATGAAAAGCAAAATGAAAGCGCTAGAGGTGATGCGCAACAACCTTCTACAAAACCTGGTATTCATTCGATCCTTGAATTCCTTAAAAGTTCGTTCCGATGCGAACTCCCCCCTTAGGGAGTTCCGGCATCTACCCCGCCGCCGCTATTGAGACTCCATGGCGACAGGATTGATGAGGCTTGTCCTTGAGGCGAGGCCTGCAAAATAGGTTCCACTCCGCCCACGATCGTGATCGCTGAAAAATTCGAATCGACCGGGGAAGAGCTGGCCACGATTAGCACCGCGTCGCCCTTTTGAAAATCGTTTAGAGTCGAAGCTGGCAACCGGAGCAGCATCTGCTGCAAATCACCTCGCGCGCCGCCACCGCCCGTACCTCTGTTCGGGGCGCCTCCGCCGGACACGCCACTGGAGGTTGCCCCTGATCCAGCTCCTGGCCCGTTGCTAGCAGCCGAAGCTTGAGGCGCTGCTCCAGACGGAGGCGTTGCGCCTGGCGCAGCGGCCTTGAGGCGGGCAGCAATCATTTGCGCCATCTGAGGCGGCAATTTTCGCAATTGCGTATCAGATCCAACGCGCACGGTGACCGGTTTATTGCTGATCAGATCGGCAATCGTCAGGGTGCCCGAGGCTGCGTCGAGCGTCGAGATGGTCCCAGACACATTGCGAAACGAACCGGTCACAACCTCGGCAGCCAGGAAACTGTTTCCATCGTCGCTTTTTGTTCCGCGAGCACGAAGCTGGTCCCCGGGTTTGATCTCGTTAAATGTGCTGGGTTTTGCGTCATCAAACTTTACGGACCCGGCGGCGTAACGACGCAGAACCGTAGACTTGGAAATATTGATGGTGACCTCTTTCGGTCCCGCCGCAGACATCGTGCCGAGCGTCACGTTGCCATTCGCCGGATCAACCGATTTCACCAAGCCGCCGATTCCGTGTTTTTGCCACTCCTCCTGATCGTGGGCTTTTTTTTCGTCAAGATCGGCTTTTTTCATCGCGATGATCGTCACCGCCCGGAAGGCCCCCGGATCATCTCCCGCCGTCCCCCGCACCAAAATGCGATCGCCGACTTGTAAATTACTCAATTGGATTGCCACCGCCTCTTTCAAATCCTTAGAATCGGGCGGCACGCGCAGGAATTTGACTTCCGGGCTAAGCTGAACCTTGAGATCGGTCCCGGCTTGGGTGGTCAACACAATCACATTGCCGGTGATGCTTTTGATTGTTCCGACGGCAGGAGGAGTTCTGGGGGCCGGAGTTTGCGCCACGACCGGCTCAATTGAATATTGAGCCGTCAGTAGGAGTAAAATGAGAGTCGCCAGGAAGCCGATGCTGCAAACCAGAGCGGCCAGGCTGCCTTTCGATTTTTGCCGTTTCACATCTAACCTTCCCATCGAACTCTCCTGAAGTTCCATTTATCTGCGGGGCACACTAGAGGCGGATGGCTCGCAAACCGGACAAAACTCTGTTTCTTAGACGCATCCAAATGGAATTTTAGTTACACCCAATTGAATTGGACTTCCTTGTCGATTTGTTGAGGGATCTAGTCAAGAGGATATCAGAACTGATCGCTCAATTCGAATCCGGGTCATTCGTCTGGCTGCATAGTAGGGGTTTTAGTAGAGGAAGCCTATCGTTTGCTCCGGAAAGTGTAGCTCAGTGCTCTAGCCTATTTTGCGTAATACTACAGAAATGTATATGGGTTAGAATGACCTGGTTGCACGTTTAGGAATCGCTACGCCTGAAACCTGCACATGTGGCAACGAATGAGCACGCTCTCCGCCCTGTGACTTTGGTTACCACCAGCTCAAAAAGCGAGGTTCCCATGACAACGACAGCTCCGGCCATTCAGGCTCTCAGTGCTTTTGGAAAAGCGCGCTCTACGATACAGGGCACTCCTCTAAGTCCCGAAGAATTGAGCAAAACGGATGCGTATTGGCGGGCGTGCACGTACTTGATTCTTGGGATGCTCTACTTGCAGGAAAACCCTCTCTTGCGGGAGCCTCTCAAACCCGAGCACATCAAAAATCGCTTGCTCGGTCATTGGGGATCGAGCCCCGGCCTCTCCTTTATCTATCTCCACTTGATGCGCCAGATCAAAAAGTACGACCTCGATATGATTTTCCTCGCTGGCCCCGGTCATGGCGCGCCGGGTGTGCTCGCTCCCGTCTATCTCGAAGGCAGTTACACCGAAGTCTATTCGGATAAGTGCGAAGACGAAGAAGGAATGCGGGAATTCTTCAAGCAGTTCTCCTTTCCGGGCGGGATTGGCAGTCATTGCACCCCTGAAACTCCGGGCTCCATCCACGAAGGCGGAGAGCTCGGCTACGTGCTCTCGCATGCCTGTGGCGCGGCGTTTGATAATCCTGAACTGATCGTGGCTGCGGTGGTAGGCGACGGTGAATCGGAAACCGGACCGCTGGGCACTTCCTGGCATGTCAATAAATTCCTCAGCCCCGTACGGGATGGCGCGGTTTTGCCAATCCTCCACTTGAATGGCTACAAAATCAACAATCCAACCTTGCTTGCGCGCATCAGTCACGAAGAGCTGGAAAATCTGATGCGCGGCTACGGCTGGACTCCTTATTTCGTGGAAGGTTCCGATCACGAAAGTATGCACCAGGCCATGGCCGCTACGACCGAGGTTTGCGTGAACGAAATTCGAAAAATTCAAGCAGAAGCTCGCTCGACGGGCCGGGCCGATCGTCCGCGGTGGCCAATGATCGTTCTCCGTTCCCCGAAGGGCTGGACAGCCCCCGGATCAATTGACGGCCATAAGATTGAAGGATCTTGGCGCGCACACCAGATTCCACTACCCGGCGTTAAAAATAATCCAGACCATTTGAAATTGCTGGAAGGTTGGATGCGCGGGTACAAACCGGAAGAATTGTTCGATCAAAATGGCAAACTCGTCGCGCAATTGAAAGAATTGGCTCCCACTGGAATCCGCCGCATGGGCTCCAATCCGCACGCCAATGGCGGCAAACTGAAGCGCTCGCTCAGACTACCGGACTTCCGCCAATATGCCCTCTCCCTCGAGAAGCCTGGCGTAGCACAGGCTGAAAACACTCGTCCCCTGGGAAAGTATTTGCGTGACGTGATGAAATTGAATATGCACAATTTTCGGGTGTTCGCTCCCGACGAAAACACTTCGAACAAACTGGATGACATCTATGCGGTTAGCAAGAAGTTTTGGATTGCCGACACGTTTCCAGAAGATGCCGATGGCGGCGAGTTGGCTCCGGACGGACGCGTCGTCGAAATGCTCAGCGAACACACCGTGGAGGGCATGCTGGAAGGCTACCTCCTAACCGGCCGCCATGGTTTCATTTCCTCCTACGAGTCTTTCGTTCATGTGATTGACTCGATGTTCAATCAACACGCCAAATGGCTTTCGATCTGCAACAATCTTTCCTGGCGCGAGAACATTGCTTCGCTCAATCTGCTGATTACCTCCACGGTTTGGCGGCAAGATCACAACGGATTCACCCATCAGGATCCAGGCTTTCTCGATGTGGTCGTCAATAAGAGCGCCGCGGTCACTCGTATTTATCTCCCGCCGGACGTGAATTCCCTTCTGTCCGTTGCCGATCACTGCCTGCGCAGCGAAAACTATGTCAACGTAATCGTCTGCGACAAACAAATGCATATCCAATATATGGATATGGAATCGGCGATCAAACATTGCACCAAGGGAATAGGGATATGGGAATGGGCTTGCAACGATCAGGGCTGCGAACCCGACGCCGTCTTGGCTTCCGCGGGGGATATTCCCACTCAGGAAGCACTGGCTGCGATTGTGCTCCTTCGCGGAGAATTTCCCGATATCAAGCTTCGCTACGTCAACGTGGTCGATCTTTTCAAATTGCAACCGCCTAAAGATCATCCGCATGGACTACCCGACCGCGACTTCGATTCCCTGTTCACCGTCGATAAACCGGTTATTTTCAATTTTCACGGTTATCCCTGGCTGATTCATCGATTGACTTATCGCCGCGCAAATCACGAAGGCCTGCACGTACGCGGCTACAAAGAGAAAGGCAACATTAATACTCCTATGGAATTGGCCATCGAAAATGAAATCGATCGCTTCAGCCTGGCGATCGACGTCATCGATCGAGTGCCACGGCTGCAAAAGGTCGGAGTTCACGCCAAGGAAAAGTTCCGCAACAAACAAATTGAGTGTGTGAACTACGCTCATGAGCATGGTACGGATGAGCCGGCTGTTGCCGCATGGGCTTGGCCTTACTGAGACATGAACGTTCTAGTACTGAACTCGGGAAGCTCTAGTCTGAAATTTCAACTGATCGTCACTGATCGCGAGCACATAAACAAGAATTCGGATGAGCGAGTTTGCCGAGGGATCGTGGAACGGATTGGCGGCGAGGCCATTGTCACGGTTGAAACCGAGCAATTCCCAAGACAGAAGTTCACCGCATCCCTCGCAGATATCCCGGCGGCTCTCGATTATCTGATACGCTGGATCTCGGCAGAGAAATCGGGCATCTCGCAGGTGCAGAGTCCTGCCGACTTTCACGCCGTCGGCCACCGGGTGGTTCACGGCGGCGAAACATTCACGGAATCTGCGGTTATCACCGACAAAGTTCTGGGAGGCATCGAAGATTGCATCGATCTCGCACCACTGCACAATCCCAATAATGTGAAATGTATCCTAGCGGCTCGCCAAATCCTCGGGCCAAAGATTCCGCAAGTAGCCGTGTTCGACACCGCGTTTCATCATTCCCTACCGGAACACGCTTACTTATATGCCCTTCCTTATCACCTCTACCGGCGACATCACATCCGTCGCTACGGCTTTCACGGTATATCGCATCGCTACGTGGCCTATCGTTATCGCGTGCTGTGCAATTTAACGAGGGAGCAAACTCATATCATTACGCTGCATCTCGGCAACGGCTGTTCCGCCGCTGCCATCCGTGCCGGATATCCTGTTGACACCTCGATGGGTATGACTCCGCTGGAAGGGTTGGTGATGGGAACGCGTTCGGGAGATCTCGATCCGGCGATTGCCAATCTCATCGCGACGAAAGAAGGCCTTTCTCCGTACGAGGTCGAAATGCTTTTAAACACCCAGTCTGGGCTACTCGGCATTTCCGGGCTTACAAACGACATGCGGGTGCTGCAGCAGGAGCTGAAAGAACACGATGACCGCCGCGTGCGGCTGGCCATCGAGATTTTTTCTTATCGCGCACGAAAATATATAGGCGCATTCTTGGCCTGCATGGGCGGAGCCGATGCTGTCGTCTTTACCGGTGGAATTGGCGAAAACTCAGCGGACATACGTGCGCGTATCTGTACTGGCCTAGAGTGGGCAGGCTTGACCCTTGATTCCAAGAAGAATGAGGACACGTCTGGAAAAGAGGGAGGAATCTCGACAGATGATTCGAAACTGAAAGCGTTCGTCATCCCTACGGACGAGGAATTACTGATCGCGCGCGATACGGTCCGCTGCATCGCTGGTGACCCACACCCCTCCTGAAGTACACTTCGCAAGCTATAGGCAGTCCGGTTAGAAATCCACTGGTCTCTGAGATGGAGTGCTGTCTCTGTAATTAGACAAAAAGAGGATGAAGCAGAATGACGCGCAAAATGGATATACCAGTTCCGTCTGAACTTCAAGAATGGAGTCATAGCCGGTGCACCGAATCATGAACTACCCCGTGCTGTTTTTTGCGATTTCCGTCACCCTTTTGTGGGTTGCGGCCCTACTCGGAACTCTCCTGCGCAGAAGCCGTTGGCACATTGCCGAGGATGAGCGGGAGGACTTCGGTCTCGTAGTGACTGCATCGCTGACGCTGCTTGGCCTGATCATCGGTTTTACATTTTCCATGGCCATGACGCGTTACGACCAGCGCAAAAACTATGAGGAGGCCGAAGCCAATGCGATCGGAACAGAGTATGTCCGAGCCGATTTACTGCCCCCCGCTGACGCCCAGAAAGTACGCAGCTTATTGCGGGCCTATACAGAAGAGCGCGTTTTGTTTTATAAGGCCGATCGAACTGACTTGCAGCAGATCAATGCCCAGACCACCCAACTGCAAAAGGAATTGTGGAGCGCTCTGCGTACTCCGATTGAAGAAAAACCAACGCCGGTGATGGCACTGGTCGTTTCCGGTATGAATGATGTCCTGAATTCACAGGGATATACGCAGGCAGCGTGGTGGAATCGCATTCCTGTCGCCGCCTGGATTCTGATGATCGCCATGGCACTTTTCTGTAATTTTCTGATCGGGTACGGGTCGCACACCGTAAACCCGAAGACATCTCATTTCCTGGTATTCTCCATCATTGTCTCGACTGCGTTTTTATTGATCGCAGATATTGAGAGCCCCAGGGGTGGGGTTATTCGCGTCGTTCCTCAGAATCTTCAAAGCGTTTATGATTCCTTGCCAGCGCAATGACCGCCCGGACACGAAAACATGATTGACTGCTAGCAATTATAAAATCTGGTTGAACTCCAGACGCTCGCCATCCGGCCCCAACACATTGAAATACTTGCAGCCATTTTTCCAGAATGGCAAGAAGACTGGTTCCGCTTCCACAATCGTAAATTCTGCCTTCTTTAATTTTGCAAATACCTCGTCAATATCATCCACGTCGAACGCGACGTGGTCGATATGACCGTCATTGCGGCGCTTGATGCTCTCCAGTTCGGCTTCTGGCATTTGATACAGTTCCAGGATCATTGTTCCTTGTTGCATCATGGCCACAATTCCCCGGCCACCCTTATGATCAAACCCTGATGCCATCACATTGACAAATCCCAACTTTTCATAAAACGGCTGGGACATCTTCAAGTTCGTTACCGGCAGTCCAACATGTTGAAGAAAATTGAGTTTGATATCCACCGAGAATTCCTTTCCCCTATTTCTGTCCTCCAACATACGTATCGACAATGAACGCATTTTTTCGCAGGCGCAAGCCGCCCCATAGAGACAACGCGATTTACGGTCGATTCCTGGCACGACCTTGACTTGCCCAATTGGAGGTTTTCCATTATGAAGGAAGCGCGATGCGTGGCCATGCAGAAGCGGAAAAAAGGATTGCCGGCAAGGAATTTGACGTCTGCGTCGTCGGCGGCGGAGCAACCGGAGCGGGTTGCGCTCTAGACGCCCAGCTTCGCGGCCTAAGCACAGTGCTCTTAGAGAGCAACGATTTCGCTTCCGGCACTTCCAGCACGTCCACAAAATTAATTCATGGTGGGGTGCGCTACCTGGAACAGGCTGTAAAGGAATTCGATCTCGCGGAATATCGCGTGGTGCGCCGAGCACTTCACGAACGAATTCGAATGCTTCACAACGGACCCTATCTCAGCCGTCCCCTGGAATTTGTTGTCCCCTGCTTCGACTGGCTCACGACCGGTTACATGGGCATGGGCCTCAAACTGTACGACTGGATTGCAGGTGAATCGCGCCTGTTCCGCAGCCATTTCCAAAGCAAGCAGACCACGCTCGAACATCTTCCTCGCTTGATCGGCGATAAATTGATTGGCAGTGTGGCCTACGCCGATGGACAGTTCGACGATGGCCGATACAACCTCGCACTTGCTAAATCCATGGTGGAAGCCGGCGGCGAAGCTCTGAACCACGCGCGAATTGTCTTGCTTGAAAAAGATGTGCAAGGAAAACTGTGCAGTGCCGGAGTGGAAAATCAGCTTACAGGCAAGCGATTCACTGTCCGCGCAAAGTCTTTTGTCAACGCGACTGGGCCGTGGGCGGATAGTTTACGACAAATGGCGGATCCTGATGCCCATCCGAGAATGCGCGTCAGCAAAGGCGTTCATATCTTGCTGCCGCTCGAACTGTATCAAAGCAAAGACGCACTGTTGATCCCCAAGACTGAAGATGGCCGAGTCTTATTTGCCGTTCCGTGGTTCGATCGCTTGCTGCTGGGCACTACCGAAACAGAAGTTTCCATCCACGAGGAGATGTGTGTGACCAAGGAAGAAGTAGACTATATTCTTCGTCACATCAACTACTATCTGAACACTCCCATAATGCCAGAACAAGTTATGAGCGGGACAGCCGGGATGCGCCCGCTGGTAAGCGCCGGGGATACACGGAGAACCAGCAAACTGGCTCGCGATCACGAAGTGGAGTCGGATACCAGGAGTGGCTTGATCAGCATTATGGGCGGTAAGTGGACAACGTATCGTGCGATGGCTGAAGACACGATCAACGAAGTGCAAAAGTATTTGGGTCGAACCGTCACTCCGGGCCAGACCCGGCAGCATCTGCTGGCGGGCTCCGAACAGTACACAGTCGATTTCTGGAAAACTCTGGTGGACAAATATTCCGTATCTGAAGAGACGGCCCACCATCTGGCCCTTAAATTTGGAACCCGCGCAAGGAACGTGATGGAGCTAGCTCGCAGAAATCCGGATCTGGCTCGGCCCATCGTTCCCGGCTATTCTCCCGTTCGCGCAGAAATCGTTTATGCTGCGCGCGAAGAAATGGCCGTGACCCTCGAGGACATCTTGAGCCGTCGGACCGGCCTGCAATTGTTAAGTTGGAAAGCGGCACGGGAAGCAGCGCCGGTAACAGCAGCGCTGCTAGCCAAAGAGTTTGCTTGGGATAGAGAATTCGAGCGTACTCAAGTGAAATCGTACCAAGACAAGATCACGCGAATGCTGCAACTCGCTGGCCTGCCCGACCAGCAACTGGCAAATCCAACATCCCGCCGGTCGAACTAAATAGCGAACGCGAAAGAGGAGGCGATGATGGCATATCTAGGTGCAATCGACCAGGGCACAACCAGCACGCGGTTTATTGTATTTGACCGCACGGGGCGAATTGTATCCGTCGCACAAAAAGAACACCAACAGATTTTTCCCAAGCCTGGATGGGTCGAGCACGACCCCGACGAGCTCTGGCGTCGTACTCAGGAAGTCATCGAAGAAGCGATGCAAAAAGCCGGCTTGCGGCCCGAAGACCTGGCAGCGATCGGAATCACCAACCAGCGTGAAACCACGCTCGTTTGGAATAGGCAGACAGGGCGTCCCGTCTACAACGCCATCGTTTGGCAAGATACGCGGGTTTCAGATGACGTTGCCCAGTTTTCGAAAGAAGGCGGGCAGGATCGCTTCCGCTTAAAAACGGGCTTGCCGCTCGCCACCTATTTCAGTGGGCTGAAGATTCGCTGGATTCTGAGTCAAGTACCCGGTGCCCGTGAACAGGCGGAAGCAGGCGAGCTCCTCTTCGGAAATGTCGATACGTTTCTGATATGGAAATTGACGGGCGGGGCAAAGGGCGCGGTACACGTCACCGACGTAACCAATGCCAGCCGCACGCAGTTAATGAATTTGCAGACTCTCAACTGGGATCAGGAAATCTTGAACGCGTTTGGTATACCGGGAAGCACTCTCCCGAAGATTGCTTCAAGCAGCGAGGTCTACGGGGAGGCATTGCTGGAAGCCATCAAAGACGTAAAAATTGCAGGGATTTTGGGTGATCAGCAAGCTGCACTGGTTGGCCAGACTTGCTTTCAACCCGGTGAAGCGAAAAACACGTACGGTACTGGATGCTTCCTATTGATGAATTGCGGCGAGCAGCCGGTGCAGTCTCAGTTTGGCCTGCTCACCACCGTGGCCTACAAATTCGGCTCCAATCCCACGCAATATGCACTTGAAGGAAGCGTGGCAATTGCCGGCGCGCTAGTTCAATGGCTTCGCGACAATCTGGGAATTCTGGCCAGGAGTGAAGATATTGAACCACTCGCGCGAAGCGTCAATGATAACGGCGGGGTCTATTTCGTCCCGGCATTTTCCGGTCTGTATGCGCCCTATTGGCAATCGAATGCCCGCGGAGTCATCGCTGGTCTCACTCGGTTCGCAAACAAGGGCCATTTGGCGCGAGCGGTCCTCGAAGCCACCGCTTTTCAAACTCGAGAGGTATTGGACGCCATGGAGAAGGATTCCAAAATCAAACTGCATACGTTGCGGACTGACGGCGGCATGGTGAAAAACGATCTGCTCATGCAATTCCAGGCTGACATCCTGAATATTCCCGTCGTGCGCCCGGTAATCCAGGAAACTACTGCGCTCGGAGCGGCCTACGCAGCCGGGATGGCCGTCGGCGTCTACAAGGATCTCGAGGACTTGAAAGCGAATTGGGCAGTCGACTATACCTGGCATCCTAATATGGATCATGCGACGCGCGAGGGCTTGTACAAGTCTTGGAAGAAAGCGGTCACCCGTTCCATGGACTGGGTGGATTGAAAGGCACTGACCGATTAGGTCTGCAAGGGCATAATGAAAAGCCAGGAGCCTATGAACAATACAGCTAGCCTCACGAATCGATCATCGAAACTGAGAGAGCAATTTATCGAGCTATACAAATCTGAGCCTCTTCTCGTGCAGGCCCCCGGACGCGTGAATCTGATTGGCGAACACACCGACTACAACGAGGGATTCGTATTTCCAGCCGCCATCGAATTTCAAACGCAAGTTGGAATCGCAACAAGGAAAGATCGAAGGCTGGCTTTTTATTCTGAAAACTATGGCGAACGCCTTGAGTTTGACCTCGATCATCTGCCTGACTCAAAGAGCGGTATCTGGGGCGATTACGTTGTAGGGGTAATTCGTCTACTCCAGGAGCAATTTGGCGACTTACCAGGGCTAAACATGCTTGTGCGCGGAGATGTTCCACAAG
Organism: Candidatus Acidiferrum sp.; assembly: GCA_035314425.1. Lineage (GTDB taxonomy): Bacteria > Acidobacteriota > Terriglobia > Acidiferrales > UBA7541 > Acidiferrum. The sequence goes on from DATFZN010000031.1 coordinate 32,984, forward strand.
GCGCAGGACTAAGTTCATCCGCCTCATTCGAAGTCGCCGTGTGCAAAGCTGTTCTGGGCGCTACCGACAAAGACCTCGACGGAACAGCCATAGCTTTGCTTTGTCAGCGAGCGGAAAACGAATTCGTGGGCGCACGGTGTGGAATCATGGATCAGTTCATTTCTGTGCATGGCAAGAAGGATCATGCGCTGCGGCTCGATTGCCGTACCTTGGAGTACCGCCAGCTGCCGATTCCTCCGAATATTCGATTGGTTATCTGCAACACCATGGTTCAGCACAGCCATGCGGGAGGGGAATACAACAGCCGCAGGTCTGAATGTGAACGCGCCGCTCATTTTTTTGCCGAACGAAGGGAGGGAGTGAACTCCCTGCGAGATGTGACACTTGATGACTTACGAAAACTCGGCGCGCAGTTGCAAGAGCCTATTCGCAAACGTTGCCGTCACATCGTGACCGAGAATTTGCGCGTCCTTCAGGCTGCCGAGGCCCTCGAGGCAAAAGATCTGAATCTTTTCGGCCGATTAATGCTCGCTTCGCATGCCAGCCTGCGTGATGATTTTGAAGTAAGCTGCGAAGAACTTGATTTGATGGTTCGTCTGGCGGAGAAAAAACCGGGTGTGTTCGGCGCGCGAATGACCGGTGGGGGATTTGGCGGCTGCACGATCAATCTGGTGCTGGAAAATTGCGTTTTGGCCTTCAAAACAAGTATCGCCAGGGAATATCAGTCCGAGACCGGACGGGTACCAGCTATTTATGTTTCGTCGGCAGCCGAAGGCGCAGGCGTTTTGATTTAGCGCCATCCGGGGAATCATGGCCAAGTTTGATTTAACGTCTCATCCGCACAAACGCTTCGATCCTTTACGCCGGCAATGGATACTTGTTTCTCCGCACCGCACCGAGCGTCCGTGGCAAGGCCAGTCCGAAGCAAGTTCGGAGGATCCACTCGAACGGTATGATCCGAAATGCTATCTGTGCCCGGGCAACGAGCGGGCCAGTGGCGTACGGAATCCTCCATACACCGGCACCTTCGCCTTCGACAATGATTTTGCTGCTTTGCAGCCTGACATTCCGGCAGGTGAAATTCACGAAAAAGAATTGCTCGTCGCTAAGAGCGAAAGTGGGACCTGTCGTGTCGTCTGTTTCTCACCGAGGCACGATTTGACTCTTGCCCGCATGGAAGTGGCGGACATCAAGCGAGTCGTCGACGTCTGGGCCCAAGAATTTTCCAGGCTCTCAAATCAGCCCGATATTCAATCCGTTCAGATATTCGAAAATCGTGGCGCGATGATGGGCTGCAGCAATCCTCATCCGCATGGGCAGATTTGGGCAAACCAATCCGTTCCGGATCTGCTCGGTCAAGAAATCGCCTCTTTCCAGGAGTATTTCGATCGAAAGAGATCTGGCTTGCTCGAAGACTATCTCACAATCGAATTGGAAAGGGCGGAACGCATCGTGGTGTCCAACGATCACTTCGTGGTCGTAGTTCCCTTCTGGGCGGTCTGGCCTTTCGAAACGATGCTCCTCAGCCGCCGGCGAGTGTCTTGTTTGTCCGAACTAGACGATCAAGATCGTACCGCGCTTGCAGACGTCCTGCATCAATTGACGGTTCGCTACGACAATCTGTTCCAGACTTCTTTCCCCTACACGATGGGATTTCATCAAGTGACGCTCGAATGCGGAAATGCTTCAGGGTTCAGCTTTCATGGCCACATTTTCCCGCCATTGTTGCGCTCCCCGACCATCCGAAAGTTCATGGTGGGTTACGAGATGCTGGCCAGTCCCCAACGCGACATCACGCCGGAAGCGGCAGCAGATCAATTGAAGCAGCTATCCAAGGTCCATTATTTGAGCGAGCGATAAACCCGCGGCAGGCGATCTTTAAGAATCTGGCCACCGCCCGAACGGGGGATTACGGGTCCCACCGGAGTTGAGTTTCCAAGATTTGTCTAAATGTGCCGAGGGATGCTCCCGAAAGCCCTCGTCTAACGAGCAGCGCATCTAGGCCCGTTTTTGATACGGTAACCGTGACTAGGCAGAGGAATTGCTGGTCCGGGGCTACTTTTCTATTTCTTCAATGGGATGAATCTCCCACCAGTGAGTGCCGACTTTGGCGTCGTATCGGGTGATGCCCTTCACTACAATGGGCTTACCGACCTGCGGTATCTCGCAAGGAATCTTGGGTATGCACTTGGCCACAATGCAACGCGCTCGATCCATACCCTCTATTTTGGGGTTTTCGCAAATGCGAATGTCAGTGTCGCCGTCGTTCCCTTTTGCCACCTGAGTGACGAATCCACCGACCGCCGCATGCGCAGACATTTTGTCGGTCCAGCGATTAGGGTCCTCAGCAATCAACTCACCGATGGTCAGTTCGGCGTAAGCACTTTTGGCGGGTTGCTCCACCGGCTTAGGCGTGGAGGTTGTGGACTTAGCCGACTTTGCGGCCGAGGTAGAACTCTTCTTGGAAACCGGTTTGGGCTGTACGTCCTGACCAGCACACAGCGCTGGAATAGCCATTAAGGCGCACGGTAAGATCCATAGCTGTTTTATCATTTTGAACCTCGCGAATCGGCTTCAAGAGGAACTACGCATCCATCATAAATGCTGGGTGCGATTGCACAACGAATTATGGCGAGGATAGACCCTAAATGGTACACGGGCGTGAGTACAGTACGACAAAGCCTGCTTTGCATTGGATAGGATCGATAAAACAATTTCCTGCAGCCTCAGGATGTTGCTGGCAATCTGCTGGTGCGGGCGCGTCTCATCCCTACGCGTGCGGCACCACCTCAACAGTGACTTATTGATCTTGATTTTGCCGTTGTATTCTATCAATCCTAATTTTCTAAACTTGTTCATGAAGAAATTCACCCGCGTACGAGGGGTCCGGATCATACCTGTGAGCGTCTCTCGGGAAACCATCGCGAGTATGGCGCCAGGTTGTTCCTGCTTGCCGCAGCGGGCGAGCAACAGGAGCGCACGTGCCAGGCGCAGCTCACTGGAGTCGAAGAGTCAGGTCCTCTTCGATTCGAAAATTACAACTCAGCATGTGCGTGATGAACTGACACATGTTCATTGTCTTCCATCTCCCGGTACGTTCGTCGTCAAGCCCTTCGAGAGGAATTCGCGAATTAGATTGCCACCGACTCTTCCGGCGAGGCCAACAGCGGCCCGGTTGAAGACCAGACTCACCCCCCGATTCGCTGGCGGATAGTACAGATTGGATAGTGCGGCTGAGCACATGTCACCAAGCACAAAAGAGTAGTTGGGCACAGTGCGCCCACTATCGCTGCGTGTGACAAATGCGGAGCCGACCGCATGCACGAGGCGGGACTTAAAAGAGCCGGAGCCCTGGTAGTAGTAGCGAGGATCCTGGTGAAAGAGCGACGGGAACACCGCGTGAGTCAAGAAGTCACTGGTGCGCCCGTCGACAAACTTTGCAGCGAATCGCTTGCTGTATCCCGCGGCACCTTGCCCATACCCCGCAAAGGAATTATTCGCCTGCTCGAGGCCGGCGGCAAAGCCGACTCCCATCATGGAAACCGGATCGAAGGTGCCACGTGTAGCAAGCGAGAATTTCTGTTTCCAGGTGAGTGGTGCCGCATCATAAATGTAGCTCGTATAGAAATTTGGGATGACGCCGACCAGGCGCTGCTTCTCCGCGGCTCTTATCTGCTCAGCGGCGATCAAGTCGATGGGACGCACCAGCACCTCCATGCTTGCCGTCGCAACGGATAATAAGACATCAGGAAGCTCGTACGCCTGCTGCCCCGAGACCATGAATTCTGCAGAAGTAAACTGGGAAAAACCCTGGGCGTTGACGACCACGAGGTAGGGACCCGGAGGAATCTTTGTAAAATTAAATTCGCCGCCAGCCTCGGACATCATCGTGCGCAATGCGGTTCCATCCTCACGCGTCAAGCTCACCTCTGCGCCGGAAACGCCCGCTCCGCTCACGTCCAGTATGGTGCCTGCGACGCTGGCAGACTCCTCTACAGAGACTGAATGCGGAGGCGAACTATTAGGATCTGACATGGCTATAGGTGCATCCGGGAGGGAGCGGCTGATAGCTTCGCGCCCGGCCATTTGTTGCTGAGCGATTGCTCTCGTAGGAACCATACACAGCAAAAGTAATGCGTTGGCGAGAGCAAAAGGAAAAGAAGCACTCGTCGCACTTCTCAAAGGACGCTTATAAAGCAGAGAAGAAGCCACCATGCCATGATCCGTGAGGCCCATGAGGCGCTCTAAAACCATTTGCTCTCCACCGGGGCTGGTTTCCAACTCCCCCACAGGAAGTGTGCGTTACCTTGCGATAATTTGCGCGAATGACTCGACCTTCGCTAAGCCGATTGATTAACTGTCCGTAAGGGCAACTGCAATATCGCTGTTTCCGGCTCAAGTCCGGTCGCGTTTTAGGTGGATGGAGACAGACTCACGGAAAGAAGAAGGAAAGAAGAAAGTGAAAGACTGTTTTAGGCCGATCCCGTAAAGATATCGGGATAAAGACGCTCCACACTCCCATTCTGGTCGTTGATGGAACCGCCTAATGGTTTGGTGAATCCGATGGTCACACTGCCCATCACGCTAATTCCGTATGTACTCACTGGTCAGCGAATTTTTTGCAGTGAGCAGTTGCTTGGGCGTGCCTTCGAACATGACCTTGCCACCCTTCGTGCCGCCTTCAGGGCCCATATCGATGATCCAGTCTGCGTGTTTGATCACGCTTGTGCTGTGTTCGATCACAATAACCGTGTTGCCCGCGTCCACGAGGCGGTTCATGATCTCCAGCAGGTGACTGATATCCGACATGTGTAAACCGGTTGTGGGCTCATCCAGCACATAAATGCTGCCTTGTTTGTGCAGTTCACTCGCCAATTTGATGCGCTGGCATTCGCCACCGGAGAGCGTGCTCAACGGCTGACCCAGGGTCAGGTAATCGAGGCCCACGTCGCTCATAGCCTGTAGCTTGCTCGTGATCTT
>DATFZN010000032.1:0-11225 GCA_035314425.1 Candidatus Acidiferrum sp.
GCCTTTGGTCAGGCCGTAAATGCGGTTGTTGAAAAGCAAAACCTTGATGCCGACATTGCGGCGAAGCATATGAATGGTGTGATTGCCACCGATCGCGAGAGCGTCACCGTCGCCCGTGGCGACCCAGACTTCCAGTTCGGGATGGGCGATCTTGATGCCGGACGCAACGGCTGGCGCACGGCCGTGAATCGAGTGGAAGCCATACGTGTTCATGTAATAGGGGAAACGGCTGGAGCAGCCGATGCCGGAAACCACCACGAAATTCTCGCGGCGGATACCCAGCTCAGGGAAAACAGCCTGAACAGCCGCCAGAATCGCGTAGTCGCCACATCCCGGGCACCAACGGACCTCCTGATCAGTCTGAAAATCTTTTTTAGTCAGTGGAGGAAATGCAGCAGTTGTCATAATCGCGTCTCCTAAAGTCCCAGTACTTCTTCGATCTTTTGATCGAGTTCATTTTGCTTGAATGGGCGGCCCTGGATCTTGTTGAGGCCCATGGCATCGACAAGGAATTTGGCGCGCAGCATCCAGGAAAGCTGGCCCATGTTGAGTTCGGGTACGAGAACTTTCTTGTAACGCTTTAACACTTCGCCAAGATTTTCCGGGAACGGATTCAAATAACGCAGGTGCAAGTGCCCAATTTTGCGTCCCTTGCCACGGTGCGCCTTCACAGACTGTGTGATTGCGCCAAAGGTTGATCCCCAGGAAACGATGAGCAGATCGCCTTCCTGGTCGCCAGCGGGAACAGCAGGGGGAACGTCCTGCGTGATGGCTTGAATTTTAGCGGCACGAATGCGAACCATGTTTTCGTGATTCAGTGGCTCGTAGTTGATGTTGCCGGTGACGTCCTGTTTTTCCAGACCGCCGATGCGGTGCTCAAGTCCCGGCGTGCCAGGAATGGCCCACGGGCGCGCCAGCGTATCGGGATCGCGCTTGTAAGGAAGGTACGTTGCAGGATCGGTTGCGTAAGTCACCGAGAATTCCGGCATATCCTCGACTTTAGGGATTTGCCAAGGCTCCGCGCCGTTGGCGAGATACCCATCGGAAAGAATGATGACCGGCACCATATATTTCAGAGCGATTTTGCAGGCTTCGACCGTGATCCAAAAACAATCGCCGGGAGTGGCAGGGGCTAGCACCGGAATCGGCGCTTCGGAATTGCGGCCGAACATGGCCTGAAGAAGATCGGCTTGCTCGGTTTTGGTCGGCAGACCGGTAGAAGGGCCGCCACGCTGAATGTCGCAGATGATCAGCGGAAGCTCGGTCATGACGGCGAGGCCCAGGGCTTCAGTCTTTAGGGCCATCCCCGGGCCGGATGTCGTGGTGACGGCCAGAGCGCCAGCATAGGAGGCACCGATGGCAGAAGTGATCGCGGCAATTTCGTCTTCCGCCTGGAAAGTGAGAACGCCGAAATCTTTGTACTGTGAAAGTTCATGCAAAATGTCGGAGGCTGGCGTGATGGGATAACTACCCAGAAAAAGTCTGATCCCGGCCTTGCTAGCTGCGGCTACCAAGCCGAGAGCTATGGCCTGATTGCCGCTGATGTTGCGGTACAGACCAGGAGTGAGCTGAGCCGGCGGAATTTCGTAGCTGATTTGAAAGGCTTCGGTAGCTTCGCAGTAGGAATAGCCGGCCTTCAAGGCCAGCGCGTTCGCTTCTGCCAGTAACGGCTTCTTCTTGAATTTGCCTTCGATCCAGCGAACCGTCGGCTCCATGGAACGGTTGTAGAGCCAGTAGCACATGCCGAGGGCGAAGAAGTTTTTGCAGCGATCCATGGCTTTGGCGTCGATGCCGAGGTGCTGCAGAGCGGCGCGCGTCAGGCGCTCAAGTTCGACGGGGAAGACCCGGAACTTGTCAAGCGAATGATCGTCGAGGGGATTGGTGGTAAGCCGCGCTTTGCGGAGATCGCCTTCCGTGAACGCATCGGCGTTGACGATTAAAATGCCATTGGGCTTGAGGTCGCCCACGTTCACTTTCAGTGCGGCGGGGTTCATCGCGATTAACACATCAATCGAGTCGCCCGGTGTATGCACTTCATTCGAAGAAAAGTTGATCTGGTAGCCACTGACGCCCGGTTCCGTACCAGCAGGGGCGCGAATTTCAGCCGGATAATCCGGAAACGTAGCCATGTCGTTGCCGTAGAGCGCGACGGTATTGGTGAACTGGCTACCGGTAATCTGCATGCCATCGCCAGAATCGCCGGCAAAGCGGATCACCGCTTGTTCGATTACTTCGCGCTTGGTTTTACCTGTGGGAACATCCGTGAGTGTAGACATCGCCTAGCCTGACCCCCCGTTAAAATAAAATTGCAGGAACAAAGCCTGTGGAGAATAGCGGCTCGGAGTACGAACGGGAGCGATCGGCGGGCCGCCGAAAACGGTTCTAGGAAAGAATAGCACAGCCGGAAGAAAGAATTCGATTGGCTCTGCTGCTGCCTGGTATGATTGCGCTGGAGCAGGGTCAAGGTTGCTGTAAGGCGACAGCCTAACTGACCTACTTCAAAGGGTATATTTCAAGCTGGATACGAACAAATATGGCGGATGTTGCTTCTTGACATTGCCGGGGAATAAGCGAACCATTCCCCCAAAGCTGAGATTCAGATTCGAAGACGTCCATGCAGAATCCCGCTCAGGAATTTCGTCGCCGAAGCCGCCGCCTCAAAATGGGGCAGTCGCTGATGATCCGCCCTTTAGATCACAAAGAAAGAATCGATGCCGACATCGGCGTCACGCAAAACGTTTCACGTGAGGGACTCTACTTCCATACCACGCGCGATTTTTACCTCGAAGGAATGCGTCTGTCCGTAACGCTTCCCTATCACGCGCCCAACGATCCCCGGAACCGCGAACATATCGGTCAGGTTATGCGTGTCGAAGCCCTACCGAATGGCCAGTTCGGTATCGCCATTCGACTGTTGTCCTCTGCAAGCTAACCCCCGGGAAAAACTGCGACGGTAGCAATGCCTCCCGGACGACGGCTTCTGAAGTGGTCTAGTTTCTGACATTGCTGATTTGGATCGTGGGTTCGATATTAGTGTAGTTTGGGATATCGGCCTGAATTTGAGCCAGCTGAGGCCCAAGGGCTTCCTGGAACGAGCCCACCGATTCGAAGTAGAGATGCCCAAGAGCAAGGTATGGCGCGCGCGCACCCGGCCCCATACCGGCGATGCCTTCTTCCACCACAACTTTTAAAAGAGCGGGGCCAAGGACTTTTTGAACCAATGGAATGTGTTTGACACAGTAATACGAGATATCAAAGTGTGCTCCAGGTTTGTTGGGATACATCACGCTGACGTTGATCATAAAACCTTTCAAGGATGAGTGCCGCAGGCCCGGCTTGATTCGCGAGCTGACTCTAATGTACCGCTCAAGCTCCCGTCAATCGTGGCATGATCATTAATCTTGCTCGGAGAGAACCGCCAACTTTGCTGATTCCCACGCCGCGATACCTCCGGCAAGTTCACTGACAGAAGCGAAACCGCCCCGTTGCAACAGGCTCACGGCAATCGAAGAACGGTAACCACCGGTGCAGTAGACTAGTAGCGGACGGCTGACCGGCAATGTTTTCAAATTTTCGACAAGGTGATTGAGCGGAATGTTCAGGCTGCCAGCAATGAATTTTTGAGCGTGTTCGTTGGGTGTGCGGACGTCCACGGCCAGCGGTGGTTGGCTTGAGGAAAGCAGTTCCCCGGCAAATGATGCACTGAGGCGTTCGGTGAAGGCAATTAAGTCTGGCCTGGATTCGACCCTGCGCAGTCCGTTCTGTAAATATCCTGCGACGTTGTCAAAGCCGATGCGTCCGAGCCGCACCGCCGATTCTTTTTCGCAGCCAGGGTCTGCGATGATTACGATCGGATTCGTATGATTCAATACCGTTCCCGCCCACGTCGCGTACTGGCCGCCCAGCCCGATGTTGATGCTGCCCGCCAGATGCGCTGCTGCAAATTCATCGGCATCGCGCGTGTCCAGGATTTGCGCACCGCCTGTTTCGAGGGCTAGCAATTGCTCAAGCGTTAGCGGTTTCAGTTGGCGCTCCAGCGCTTCATCGAGTGTCCGCCGCTCCTTACTGTTTAATGCGGCATCGTAAACGAAATACGGTGGAGCCTCGGGTTGATCGGCGGTAACCAATTCGATGAAGGACTGCTTGCTCATCGGCTGCAATGCGTAATTCACACGCCGTTGTTCTCCGATCGTGGAAACTGCTTCCTTACTAATGGCTTTGCCGCAGAGTGAGCCAGCTCCGTGAGCGGGATAGACCAGGCTGGCATCGGGCAACGGCAGTAGCTTGGACTGCAACGAATCAAACAAGAGCGCGCCGAGGTCCGCAGCGGACCAGCCTAGTGCCACGCGCAAATCCGGTCGTCCCACGTCGCCCACGAACAGCGTGTCTCCGGTCAAGACCGCGTGCGGTTCTTTGGCGTTTTGCGCGAGATCGTAAACAACGATCGAAATCGATTCGGGGGTATGGCCTGGTGTCTCCAAAGCTTCGAGCCGCACATTTCCGAACCGAATGACAGCGCCGTCGGCCAGTGCCGTAAAGCGGTATTCGGCTTGAGCTTTGGTGCCAAGATATATCGTTGCGCCGACGCGATCGCGAAGTTCCAAGTGTCCGGCGATAAAATCGGCATGGAGATGCGTTAGGAAAACATGCTTGATTTGCAGTTTATTCTCGGCGGCGAAAAGAAGATATTGCCCGATGTCACGCTGCGGATCAACGACGGCAGCGGTGCAGGAATCTTCGTCACCGATCAAGTAGGAAGCGTGGGCGAGACAATTCAGATAAAACTGTTTGAAAATCAACCTATACCACCTCCGTCTTTCCAAATCCTTCTTATGACTCTGCTGCGCGCTCAAGCTCTGCAATGGTTAGCTTCTTCATGCCTAGCATGGCTTCCATCGCTTTGGGACGCTGTATGAGTTCAGGGAGACGCTCGGCACAGTCTGCCAGCACAGGCCGAACCTGTCCTTGAGCCAACCACACTGAATTTCACTGCCGCTATTGGTAAGCTTCGACCAATAATCGTCGACCTCTTCCTGCGAACTGCACCGAACAAAGAAACAGATAGCCTCCGTTTGAACTTTGGCTTCTTCCACGTTTGCGTTGAACCAGAGAAACGGTGTGATGGTAGGAAAATCCCCCACAATACTCATTGCGCAAACTTCCTTTCGTTGTGAGACTAACCCGAGCCGGAAACATCGTGCACTGTCAGAAAGCCAGCGACGGTTTTAGTGTAAACCACACTCCACTGGAATTACGGTCAAAAGATAGAGGGCTCTAACGTCTTTATCTTCCGCCGTAGGCTTCGTACCTCTCGCCGAATTGTGCGCGCATCCATTTTTCCTCAAGCCGCAGTTTTGCTGGACATGCCCAGGAGTGCCACCGCGAAATCTACAAAACCAGCCGCGCCAGCCGCGATTGGCCGGACTCGTGGTGCTCGGTTTCTATTACGTTGGTCGATATCGACCACCAATCGGCCGTATACACCAGCAACCGGCAAAAGATAGTTGTAAGTGAGCGACATGAGTATTTCTTGCTTCCAATCCGTTTCAAGCCAAGGAAGGCTATCACAGCGAGGCGGGGGAGACGGGCCATGGCCCTTCAGCCACTTGCGGGCCATTTTAGCGGGGAGTCATCATCGACACATTTGCTTGCTAATAAACGCTGAGGTAAACTTCGTGGCCGATGCCGGATACTTCCTCTATGGTTGGTCGTACCATCTCTCACTACAGCGTGCAGGAAAAACTGGGCGGAGGTGGAATGGGCGTGGTCTATAAAGCCAAGGACACCCGCTTGGGCCGTAGCGTCGCCCTGAAATTTCTTCCAGACGATATATCGCAGGATGGACAGGCCATCGAGCGATTCCGCCGCGAAGCACGTGCTGCTTCTTCTCTCAATCACGCCAACATCTGCACGATCCACGATATCGGAGAATTCGAAAGTCGGCCGTTTATTGCCATGGAGCTACTTGAAGGGCAGACGCTCAAACACCGAATTGGCGGAAAGCCCATGGAGATAGCGGAACTACTGGAGATTGGAATCCAGATTGCCAACGGGCTTGATGCGGCCCATTCGAAGGGCATCGTGCACCGGGACATCAAGCCTGCGAATATTTTTCTTGTGGAACGAGGGCAGGCGAAAATCCTGGATTTTGGTTTGGCAAAACTTGCGCCTTCTTCGTTGCAAGAATTGGAATCGGCCGCCGTGGTCGGCTCCATGTTGAACACGGTTACCGAAGTACCTCATGATGCGCAACTGACGAACCCAGGCAGCTCGGTCGGCACCGTCGCGTATATGTCACCGGAGCAAGCGCGAGGCCAGGAACTGGATCCACGCTCCGATCTGTTCTCTCTAGGCGTAGTGCTTTACGAGATGGCTACTGGTACGGTTCCGTTTTCTGGGTCTACTGCCGCAGTCATCTTCGATGGAATTCTGCATTCCACACCCACGTCTGCCAAGGAACTCAATGCGCAACTGCCGTTGGCGATGGAAAACATCATCGGCAAGACCCTCGAGAAGGATCCCGACCTACGTTACCAGCATGCCTCGGATATTCGTGCTGACCTGAAGCGCCTCGGCCGCGATATTGAATCAAGCCGTCGTCCGGGGAGCGAGAAGGGAAGCGCCGGCACCGCTACGCCAGTGGCCTCTGCCAAACAAAAATCAGTTGCAGTTCTGTATTTTGAAAACCAGAGCGGGGCGAAGGAGGATGAATACTTTCGGGATGGAATTACCGAAGATATTGTCACGGAACTATCAAAGATTGCTCAACTGGAGATTTTTCCTCGCTCGGAAATGCTTGCATTCCGCGATAAGCAGGTTCCCGCATTACAGGTCGGGCAGCAACTCGGCGCTGCCTACGTTCTGGAAGGGTCAATCCGACGTGCTGGCAGCCGCGTGCGGATCACGGCGCAACTGGTTGAAGTTTCCACCCGCCATTCTGTATGGGCGGAGCGCTACGACCGCGAACTGCAAGACGTATTCGCCATCCAGGAAGAAATCGCACGTAGTATTGCCCAAGCCATGCGCATCACCCTTACGCCGCAAGAAGAAAAAACAATTGCGCGCAGGCCCACGGAAAATACCCAGGCCTATGATTTTTATTTGCGTGGCCGAAGCTATACGCGGCGCGAAAATATTGATTACGCGTTGCAGATGTTTGAGCAGGCCATCCAGCTCGATCCAAATTTTGCGCTCGCCCATGCCGGGATTGCCCATTTATGCGGGCTGGTTTATGAGATCCGGGAACAGAATCCAAAATGGATTGAACGTGGGTTGGCTGCTTGCGACAGAGCTACTGCTCTAGCACCAGACTTGCCGGAGGTATTGGTAGCGCGTGCTCGAATCTGCTATGCACAGAAAAAATACGAAGAGGTCGTGCTCCTGGCTTGGCGCGCCATCGAGCGTAAGCGCGACTGCGATGGTTCATGGAACATGCTCGGACGCGCACTTGTCTCCAGTGGAAAATATGAAGAAGCCGCACAACTTGCCGAACAGGCGCTGGAAGCCAACGGCGACGACTACAACACTTACGTACCCTTCCGGAATTGTCTGGAGCGGTTGGAGCGCACGAAAGAATCAGAACATCTCCGGCAACGCATGACCAAAGTTCTCAGACAGCAGTTAGAAATGGTTCCGGAAGACGTACGGGCCCGCATCCTGCTAGCAAGCAATTTAGCGCAGAGTGGGGAGTCGGAAGAGAGTGCCCGGCACCTGCAGACAGCTGTCGCGCTTCGGCCCAACGATGGCAACACGTTATACAATGCCGCGTGCACCTTTGGAGTGCTGGGGAAAAAAGCAGAAGCGCTCGAAACATTTAAGAAGGCGGTCACTGCGGGATATATCAACTTTAATTGGGCGGCGAAAGACTCTGATCTCGATTGTTTGCATGATAATGATGAATTTAAGAAGCTGGTGGCCTGGGCTAGCTTTGGCTAGTTCTCTAGATGCCCGTGCTGGTTGCGGGAATGGTGGGAGCACTGTCAACACCAGCTTAGTTCAGCACTCCTGCTGATCAGTTAGCCTGATCCAGGCCAGTAGTGCGAAGGGCCCCATGACAAAGAGCGAACTTAGCACGCACCCTCCAATTATGCTTTTCACCATCCATGCCTGACCGGATGGGTCGGTAACCACCGCCGGGAATTGGATCGCAGTTTGAGTCGGGATTGCCAGAAGAAGATTTCCGAACGTACAGGCCACATAGAAAAGAATGGGGAGACGCCAATGGCGCGCCCTTTGTGGTAGTATGTCTCGGTTGCACAGATAAAGCGCGAAGAGTTGATAAAAGATGTATGCGGTCAGATACCAGCCCAGGAAATTGCTGATGGGCACACCGAAATAGGCTCCTCCATTATTCCAAATCCAGGTGTGGCCAACCGTTGACCAGAACGGATCCATCGAGAAATCCCAGGCCACCATGATGAATGCTGCCAACAGTGGTAAGGCCAGGACGTTGCTCAAAGAGCTGCGCCTGCTGGTGCGAGCGAGAATAATTACCACCAAACTCCAACAGAGATAACCCATTCCCACGTAGGCCAAAACGAGCAGAACTGGTAACTGATAGAGCTTCGGCCCCATGACATCGGTGAAGTAATAATACCCAAATGGAAAACCAGTCCGGAGACTCAGGCTCTCGAAAAAAGCCCCGGTCCCCAGGCACGCGCCAAAGAAGAACAGAATGCCCCGCAGCCGATACGTGAGTATGCCGTGAAGCAAAGCGAAGGCGGCCGGAGGTAATACCTGGAACAGCACGATTGTCAACGTAGGGATCACACCCGAATAGAGCTGAAGCAGCCGCCCAAGCACGTATAAAAGCAACATCGCTTGGAGGAAGAGATGGATTGCTAAGTCCTGCCGTGCAATTGCCATAAGATCCTCTCACTCTACAGTGTCCGAACCTGAGCAGCAAAGCGGTTAGACGAGACCAGCTATCCCTCATTCCTATTTCAGTGCTAAAACATGGGAGTGATCCTTCATGGCTATATTCGGGTTTTTCTTTTTTATGACGTAGGCGAAGCATTCGACCAGGACAAGCTCCGCAACCTGCTGGGTTCTCGCGGCGGCCCGACGAAGCCCGACTTTCCGCGGCGGACCCCTGACTACGTGCGATTTGAGAATCCGCCGATTGCCGAGCCCAGTGAGCCGCTCACATTAAGCAGCGGAGAAAAAGTCGTTTGTTCCATCAAATATTACGAGTATGCAATCGTCGAGGTGCAATTGGAGGCGCCCTTTTCAGGCTCGTGGGACGAACTGTTGGCGCAGGTGTCTCGATGGATGGATTCGCCCGATCTCGAGCCCGAAGCCCGCGCGGTGGTCAGCAAGCATCTGCAAAAAATTGCGCCCGCGGTCCTCAAACCAAGAGAGGAGTGGTTCCATGAAAATTATTTGGTGGTCGAACTCAACGAGATTCAAGAAAATGCTGGCGCGATCGTCACCGCCGATCTGTTGTTAGCTTGTTCGGGCGAACAGATTGCGCAGCTAATTCGCGGTGAGCAGACGCCACTGGCTCGTTCTACCGGGGAGCGCATGCTGCAAGGCAGCAGTCTTTCCTACTATCCCACGGACTTGCTGGTCGTCGGTTCTTCCGCTGCTTTTATTTACGATCGGCCGGAGGAAGCGGTTCGCACGATTCAAATTCTGGAATACGCCAAAATGCAATTGCTGGAGTTTCGCTATTACGACAACTTCATGACCCGCGTACTCTCCGACGTGTACAACAACGTCGATCGAAAGCAAAACGTGTTGCTCTCACGTTGGACATTTCCCCGTGAGGCCAATCGGCTGAACACGATTCGACTCGACGTGATGGAACTGACGGAGCGGATTGACAACGCAGTGAAATTTGTGAGTGACACGTTTTACGCTCTGGCCTACCGTTTGGCTGCGTCGCGCGTCGGAGTGCCGGAATACCGCGGCTTGGTTGAAGAAAAGCTGCGCACGGCTAGGGAGCTCTACGACTTCATGGTGGCCCAGTTCAATGAGACTCGCCTGTTTCTGCTGGAAGCCGCAATCACCGTGCTCTGTTTGTTGGACGTTCTATTACTCTTACGAGGCAGGTAGCAGTAATAAAATACGAAATTTTAATCGATTCCCTGAATGCGCATGCTTACGAGTTGATCGATGCTCAGATCATTCATGCCATGAGTTTTCAGGTTGTGGATGTACTCCGGCGTGACGCCGTGAATGCGCATTGCCACCAATTGATCGGGATCGGGAAGTTTGTAGCCGAGCGCTTGCAACTGTTCGATGAATTCCGGTGAGACACCATGGATTCGGAAGGCAATAAGTTGCTGCAGGTCGATGTGCGAATAGCCTTCCTGCTGCAACTGCTTCATCCACTCCGGAGAAACGCCATGAATTCGCAGGGCGATCAGGGTATCTTCATCGGGCTGATAGCCAGCTTGTTTCAGGAAGCGAACCATTTCTGGGGTTACCCCATGAATGCGAAAGGCGACCAGTTTGTCACAATCTTTTGCGAGAATGCCGGCTGCACGCAATTCGTTGATGAAGGCTTGGTCAACACGGAAGATGCGAAAGGCCATCAGCTTGTCAGTGTCCAGACCCTTGAGATTTTCACCCTTCATCTCTTTTGCAAAGGCCAAACTCACGTCCATCGCCGCCATTTCGTACTGCTTGTCATCATCGATGCCGCGAAAGCCCAGAGCTTCCATCGCTAGGCGGTACGCGGCGTCCGCAGCGAAATGAAAAAAACCGGTCCCCTCGCCATCCTGTAAAAGCCCTTCACATTCGAAGCGGCCCGCGTCGCGTGTGACCATGAACTTCACGTCGTGCCTTCCGGGTTTCGAGACACCCAGGCCTACAAACACGCTGAGCGGCCAGATGGAGTCGTGACTCGAATTGCCGCCGTGATGATGTTCGATCAGCGCGAAATCCAACTTGCCGGGCTCATCGGCGCGGTGGAGAGTCCAGTCGCCTCTGCGATCCTCCGCCGCCCTTGAACTGAGGCTGCCGAAAATCGCCAGCGCGACCACTAGATAAGCGAGTAAGACATCCCTGCGATCCATCTCGATTCTCCTTGTGCGCCGGTTAAAACCGGCGAGGTGTAGTGAATGAAAAAGTCATACGAGAGTGGATCAGCGACCCACATCGGCCCCGAGTCATGCGGAGCTGCTCGCAAGGGCAGCGTCGAAGCGTTGGCAGGGGAACGTGCGGGCCGGGTATTCAGCCGCGTAAGAAACTTCCTTCGGGATGCCGACGCTGTAAGGAGA
>DATFZN010000033.1:0-4067 GCA_035314425.1 Candidatus Acidiferrum sp.
CGCATATGGTGGAAAGCTATCTCACCGAATTTCCCGGCTTCTATAAAACCGGCGATGCGGGCTATCGCGATGCAGATGGCTATGTCTACGTCATGGCCCGCACTGACGACATCATCAATGTCGCGGGACATCGACTTTCAACGGGTGGCATGGAAGAGGTGCTTGCGTCACATCAATGTGTGGCGGAATGCGCAGTGATTGGCATCAAAGATGAGTTGAAAGGCGAAGTGCCGTGCGGCTTTGTGGTGCTGAAAGCGGGCGTCAATCGAGAGCCGGCCCAAGTGGAGCGGGAACTCGTCACCTTGGTGCGCGAAAAGATCGGGCCCGTGGCGGCGTTTAAAATCACCATTGTGGTGAACCGTCTGCCTAAGACGAGGTCCGGCAAAATATTACGTGGCACGATGAAGAAAATCGCCGATGGCGATCCTTGGACCATGCCCGCAACCATTGAAGATCCCGCTGCACTATCAGAAATCGGCACAGCTTTGCAGGGGCGGTTGGAATAGGACTTCTCTGTTCTCCGTTTAATACTCATTTCATGGTTCCGATCACCGAAACAACCATCGACCGGTCGGCACCCGTCAGACCTCTCCCGGGGCTTCAGACAGCAACACCCGCTGGCCGGTTTTGTAAGATTGGCCAATGGCCGACAGCGCGCGCAAGGCCGCCAAGCCGTCTTCGACCTGGGCCCCCACAGGCGGCGAGCCGTTAAGGATCACGTCGGCGAAGCCTTCGACTTGCCGACGAAAAGTGTGGCCGTCCGCGCCTACTGGCCGGCGGTATTGGTCGTCGCGCGTCGAAAAACACTCCACCTCGCTGGCCTTGAAGTACCAGGGATTGACGCTCTTCGCCACCACGCTCCCGTGTTCGCCGTAGACCTGAAATCCCTCGTGCCACTCCATGCGGACCGGCAGGGTCAAATCCAGGTGGCCCAGCGCGCCGTTGGCAAACTCTACCGACACAAACCAACTGCGGGCATCAAACTTTTCCTGGTACTCAGTCCGGACGGCGAGCAGGTCGCCACCAAGGAACCGCGCGGTGTCAACCAAGTGGCTGCCGTGGCCGAGTAGGTAATAACGGAACTTGTCGGCTTTCGGGTCCCCGGCAGGACGCTTGGCCTGCGGGCTCGAAACGATAAGCGGGTGGAGGTTGTCGGTTTCCTGATAACGATAGATCGAATCGCAGTACCAGGCTTTGAGCCCCAGGAGTTCCCCGATTTCGTCCCGGATAAAGTCGCGCGCAAATGCGATGCCCGGGTCAAAGCGGCGCATCGTGCCCACCTGGACGTGAACGCCTGGCCGGGCTGCCACCGCGTCACGCAACCGTTCGCATTCGGCCACATTGATACCCATCGGTTTTTCCACGAGGACGTGTTTGCCAGCTTCGACGGCACGGATCGCCATCGGTACGTGAAACTGGTCGGCGATGGCAACAATGACCGCCTCGAGGTTCTCGTCGCCCAGCATGGCGTCGTAGTCGCTAAAGGTTTTTTTCGGTTCGAACACCGACGCCACTTTGCCCAGCAAATCTTGGGCGGCGTCACAGAGGGCGTAGAGCTCAACGTTGCGGGCCTTCTTGCAGGCCCCAAGGTGGGCGGCTTGGGCGATCAGGCCGGCGCCCAACACGCCCACACGCAAAAGGCGGTCTTCTTTTTTCAAGGGATTCTTTCTTCTAGAACGGTTTGAAAGGGAACTAACGAGTGGATCCAAGCCAGGGCCGCGACCGGGTCCGGTGCCCCTAAAGACTACCAAAGAGGATATCGGGCACGCAATTGCCGTCCATGATGAATCGACTCCTTCCTTTCCTGGCCGACGCTAGATCTACACAGAACCCCGGTGTAGAATCAGCGCATGGCTGATCCCACGAATGTCCTTGGCGGCAAACTCGAATGCTGCTGTCGCGAGCCGCGCACCGGCTTCTATCGAGATGGCTACTGCCGCACCGGTCCTGGCGATCACGGGTTGCACACCGTGTGCGCGGTGATGACCGAGGAGTTCCTTCATTTCAGCGCCGCGGCCGGCAACGATCTCAGCACGCCAGTTCCAGAATTCGACTTTCCCGGTCTCGAAAGCGGCGATCGCTGGTGTTTGTGCGTGACTCGATGGCAGGAAGCGTTTGAAGCCGGATGCGCGCCGGGCGTGATACTCGCGGCGACGCATATCAGCGCGCTCGAATTCGTTCCGCTGGAAGACCTGCGCGCGCACGCGGCGCAAGTCTAAATTTCCGGAAGAGATCAATGATTTGCTGATTACTGGATGCAGGTAAACCGCCCTTATTTTCGAAACACCCGTAAAACGCGTTGCCATACGGAATGCATTCGGCGGTATTCAGCCCGGTCCAGGCTGTATAGCACACCCCCGTCTATCTGCTCAGGAGGTCCACGTTTTAACTTGTTCGCTGTCGATTCGTTGATCTCTTCAATTTTCACGTGCTCTAAAACACCACCTAGCCCAACACCTACGAAACGTTCAGCGTCCGTCCGATTCCTGAAACTGTTGAACTTTGTGCTGGCATTGACGTGAGGCGACTCCAACTCGAAAAGGTAATACACAGTAATTGACACTTGGGCGCTGAGGCTCGCCCTACGCGACGCCGAATACAAAAAGAAGCAGCTCATCTTAAAAGAGAACCCCCCCGGGGCTTATCGAAAGTAGCCGATCCTTCGGACCCCAGGGGGGTAATCACTCCTTTGATCTGCGGATTGGATTTTTCCGCAGAGCGGTCGAAAAGGCAACCTTGAAATTGCTTCAGACGGCGCAACGCACATGTTTCTGCTATGGCTGATCTTGCTCGAAGGCATTGCAGCGAAAGCCAAGGAATCGTCGGCAAGATTTGACGTAAGCCAACTCGATCCAAACAGGCTTTAGTCGCTCGAAACGGAGCAAAATTTCCTCAGGCGATTCGGTGAGCATCTTGGTATCTGTGGCTGAAGATTGTTTCAGAAGTCCCTTTCCGAAGCCAAGTTCAAACGCTTTCCATTCACCTCGCTTCGATTGCGGCAATTTGCTCTGGCTCGTAAATGAACTTTCTGCCCTCAGGGTCGAAGAGAACCACGCAGGTTGTCTTCACGCGGTCGTAAATGAAGATATCCTCCGCGCGGTCAATCTCGATCCATGTTCCGCCAACGGTTTCGAGTGCAATAGGCCGAAATGGCTTCTGGTTTATTCGTTCCAGAATGCTCTGGGGAGTCATACCAATTCAGAAAGAATGATACAATCTCCTATTGCCGCAATGCAAGCGCGGACAATCAGTTTGAGCGAATCAAAAGCAACGATGCCGGATCAAAGGCACATTTAACCTGTCCCTAAAGAAATCGTCGCTCGAATTGTTCAACCCTAGAGCCGACGCTCATCGATAGCGTGCACGATCGGCGTTGTCGGGGTGCGTGCTTCTGAAGACTACTTCCCAATACCCGTTGAGAGTTCTCGTGGCCGCGGCGGTGTCATGGTATTCGTGGTTTCCTCTATCTTTGAGTTCGGAGACAAACGCCTCGTAGCCGGCAATTATTGGGAGCACTTCGTGCTTGTCGTCGTACTGAAAGCTTTGCAGATAACGCTGCAAGAGCTCGGTATCGCCTCCTCCGAAAATCTGGGCTAACGGATCGCTTAAAATTTCGTTGATCAGCTTGCCGGGCGAGACGTTCAAGATCGCCAGAAGCTTTTCGAAGCGTTCGGCGATCTCGGGCCTAAGAGTGATTGAGAAGGTTTTATGCATATTTGACACCGCAAAAGATCGGGCGAAGGGCAGTGAACTTTAGAAACCTTTGAAAAGAGTCCACCAAACCAAATGTGGCCGGCGCCCAATCCCGGGGCAAGGGAGGTTATGTGAAATACGCGAAGCGATCGAAGGAACTGATAAGCATTAGTTTTTTGAAAGTCGATTCTAAGGAGAAGTATGTCCGGCTTGTGGAAGAAAGGGCGGCGACACTGAGATGAATCTTGCTAGTTAATGGCGATTTTTTCTGGCAAATCTAGGGAATCGAAGGGGGTGCCTAACGGAAGAGTTGGCGCGCGGCAGGGCCGCCAATGATTAAGAACGATTGCAGTTGCGATCCGGGGATTATAATT
>DATFZN010000034.1:0-37494 GCA_035314425.1 Candidatus Acidiferrum sp.
ACGAGTTCCTGCACATCGGCTAGCCGCGCCGCCGCAGCCTTCCAGCTTCGTTTCATTGACAGCAGCAAGCATCGGCGGCAATACTCGGAACCGATGATCGGACTGTTGCGTGGACGGTTGCTAGAGAAGCGGCCAAATCAAGTCATCCTGGACGTCGGCGGCGTGGGCTATCTTGTCGCTGTTCCGTTATCGACGTTTGCAGCGCTTGGCGAGCTGCACGCCGAAGTGACTCTGCTGATTCACACGCACGTGCGCGAAGATGCCTTGATGCTGTACGGTTTTTTGTCCGCGCGCGAGAAGCATGTTTTCGAGTTGTTACTGGGCGCCTCGGGCGTAGGCCCCAGCCTTTCGCTTAAAATACTTTCGGGCATGAATGTTGAGGAACTGGTGCCGGCGATTCGTGGAGGAGACTTCGCTCGCCTGACCAAGATTCCGGGTGTCGGGCGCAAAACGGCCGAGCGCATGGTTCTGGAGTTGAAGGACAAGCTCGACGCGGTTGCCCTGCAAACCGATCGTCCGGCTCCGGCGTCCCCCGCGGGCGTGGAAGCGGACGTGAAATCGGCCTTGATTAACCTCGGCTACGACGAGCGCACCGCCGAGAGTGCGGTGGCAGAAGCAAAAAAAGAAGCCGGCCCAGCAAATTTCGAAAAATTGTTGCGCAACACGCTGGCAGCACTCAGTCTTTCCATGAAATGATGTCCAACAGCGAGGCGAACGGAAGCAGGGGAAATGGAACGGAATGGCTGATTTCACACCAAAGAAAGCACTGGCGCGCAACAACTCCGATGATCGCGAACGAGCTCGTATCGTGTCTGGTGCCGCTTCTGAAGATGACGCGCGGCTCGATGCCAGCGTGCGCCCCAAGCGACTAGAGGAATACATCGGCCAGAAGCGCGTAAAGGAAAATATTGCGATTGCGATTGAAGCGACGCGCAGCCGGGGCGAAGCCCTCGACCATGTGTTGCTCTATGGCCCGCCAGGCTTGGGAAAGACCACCTTGGCGCAAATTATTGCCAACGAATTGAAGGTAACGATTAAGACCAGTGCCGGGCCGCTGCTGGAAAGAAAAGGCGACCTCACCGCGATTTTGACCTCGCTCGATGCCAAGGAAGTTTTCTTTTTGGATGAAATTCATCGGCTGCAGCCCGCGGTCGAAGAGGTGCTGTACCCGGCAATGGAGGATTTTCGCGTCGACCTGATCATCGGCCAAGGTCCGGGAGCGCGCATTCATCCTTTTCCGCTGAATCATTTCACGTTGATCGGTGCGACAACGCGAGCGGGGCTGATCACGGCTCCTCTGCGCTCGCGATTTGGCATCGTGCATCGGCTGGATTTCTACGAGCCTGACGATTTGCTGATCATCCTCAATCGCTCGGCAAAAATCTTGAACATTCAGTTGGACCAAGCGGGCGCCGAAGAAATTGCCGGGCGCTGCCGCGGAACGCCGCGCGTGGCCAATCGGCTGCTTCGACGAGCACGCGATTTTGCCGAAGTGCGCGCGGCGGGACGCATCACGCGTGAAGTGGCAGAAGACGCACTGCGCATGATCGGCGTGGACGCGTACGGTCTCGACGAGGTCGACCGCAACTTGATGATCGCGCTCATCGACAAATACGGTGGCGGACCGGTGGGGCTTGGCACACTGGCCGCCGCGCTTAGCGAAGAACAAGACGCCATCGAGGAGATGTATGAACCGTATCTGATGCAGATCGGCATGCTCGACCGTACCCCACGAGGCCGCGTCGCTACGCCCCGCGCTTACGCCTACTTCGGCCGTGAATTGCCGAAACGCCAGCCGCGGCTATTCTGAGCACATCGGCCGAAATCTTGGGCGGCACCTCTGCCGGTCTGAGGTATCTTCAATAACAAAGCCGAAATGCGCCGATCGATTCGAGCGGCGAGCCGAGTGGCGACCGCTTGGGATACTTGTGACCGAGACCACCGCGAAAACTGTTGACTCCTCACCAGCTACGAAACGCTTTGCCTTCCTCGTGGCTGCAGGTATCTTCCTCAGCCGCGTAGCCGGTTTGATTCGCGACCGGGTGTTCGCCCACTATTTTGGCAACTCCGATGCCGCCGATGTTTTCAAAGCGGCCTTCCGCATCCCTAACTTCTTGCAGAATTTATTTGGTGAAGGCGTTTTGTCCGCTTCATTTATTCCCGTCTACGCACGGCTGCTTGCGGATAAGAACGAGACTGAAGCGCGCAAGACAGCCGGTGCCGTGGCGGCGTTGCTCGCACTAAGCACGTCGGTATTGGTGCTACTGGGCGTTCTCACTGCGCCTTGGCTGATCGATGCAATCGCTCCGGGCTTTCATGGCGAAAAGCGCCGGCTGACCATCCTGCTTGTGCGTATTCTTTTCCCCGGCGCGGGACTGCTGGTCGGCTCGGCCTGGTGCCTTGGGGTCCTGAACAGCCATCGCAAATTTTTTATCTCCTACACAGCGCCGGTTCTCTGGAACGTGGCGATGATCGCCGGGATGGTTGCGTTCGGCCCCAATCACTCCCAGAGTTCGCTCGTAGTGATCACCGCCTGGGCGTCGGTCGTCGGCAGCGCTTTACAGGTTGCAGTACAGTTGCCGATTGTGCTCAAGCTTTTGGGTGGGTTGCAACTACACGTGAGGCAGCAGGCCGAACACGTTCGTACCATCATTCAGAATTTCTTCCCAGTTTTCATCAGCCGCGGTGTAGTGCAAATCAGCGCCTACATCGACGCGTTTCTCGCCAGCTGGCTGCCGACCGGCGCTGTCGCGGCGCTGGCCTACGCGCAGACTCTCTATACCTTGCCCGTCAGTTTATTTGGTATGTCGGTTTCTGCCGCAGAATTGCCCTTGATGAGCGGAGTGATCGGAGCCGCGGATGAAGTTGCTGGCATTCTGCGCAGGCGGCTTAATGCGGGCCTGCGCCAAATTACATTTTTGGTTGTACCGTCGATCGTCGGCTTTTTGGCGCTGGGCGACGTGATCGTCGCAGCGATCTACCAGTCGGGCCGATTCATGCACGCCGATGTGCTCTATGTCTGGGGAATTCTTGCTGGCTCGACTGTTGGATTGCTCGCCTCCACGCTTGGCCGGCTTTACGCCTCTGGATATTACGCATTACGAGACACCCGTACGCCCCTTCGTTTTGCGATCGTCCGGGTGGTACTCACTACCATCCTGGGATATTGGAGCGCACTACCGCTGCCGCGCCTGCTCGGAATTGAACCGCGATGGGGCGTGGCCGGCTTAACCATCTCTGCGGGAATCGCATCTTGGGTGGAGTTCACGCTGCTGCAGAGAGGCTTGCGAAGCCGCATCGGCCAGGTGGGTGTGCAAATCAAATTTCTTCTGCAGGTGTGGATGGCCGCTGCGCTCGGTGCGGCGCTGGCCCGCGGCGTGTTGATTCGAATTGGGCAGAGAGGCCCCATCCTCACAGCGATTCTCGTGTTGGGAGTCTACGCCGTAATCTTTTTTGGATTGGCGATGGCCATGCGATTTCCTGAGGTAGAGTCCGCACTAGCCATCTTGCGCCGTCGCCGAGGCGTAAAATAAGCGCATGACCACAGTGTATTTGGCCGTTGGTTCTAACATCGGCGATCGCAAAGAAAATCTTCAAAGAGCCGCCGTGCTACTTCAGGAAGCGGGTATAACAATAAAAAAAGTTTCGAGCATTTATGAAACCGAGCCCGTGGACTACCTCGATCAGCCTTGGTTTTTCAATGGCGTCCTCGAAGCCGAAACAACGCTTCGGCCGAGGGAGTTGCTGAAAGCCACGCGGGCCATCGAAACGGCTATGGGTAGCAAAAAGGCATTTGCCAAGGGACCTCGTCTCATCGACCTCGATATTTTGCTCTACGGCGATCAGACGATGAATCTGCCGGAGCTACAAGTTCCCCATCCGCGAATGCTCGATCGCAAATTTGTGATGGTGCCGCTCGTAGAGATTGCTCCAGAGCTTCGCCATCCCTCATGGAACGGGACGGCAGAAGAAATTCTGGCAAACAGTACGGATCGAAGTGTCGTTCGCAAGCTCAGCGCTTAACTGCCGAAAAAGCGCTTTTCACACACCGAGCGTTCATAGAGAGAAGAGAGCACCGGGGCCAGGGAGGAGGACTGGGGTGCTGGCGATTGACCGGGCCTCTAGCGCACTCTCCCCTTCCTGGTTTTAGCTTGATCTCCGCAAAACCAGTCGGTGAATGGTAATCACCTTCGGCTCGAGCGAATCCAGTTCAATTTGCGAAATTGGACCGGCGCTGATTTCCCGCCAGCGATACACACCCGGCTCCGATTCCGTCTGTTCGCGGCCCTTCAGCGGCTGTAGGAACTCTCGCGCATCGTCATGAGAAGCCACTTCACGCAACCTTGGCCGCGCGACTGCCTCAATAGCGTAGCTGCGGACCAATTTATTCCAATACGCGTTGAATAAATCGCCGGAGGCAAAAATGTCGCTCCAGGCAACTTCTCCTCCGTAGGCAACCACTACGCCCACTACGCGTTCGCCTTTGAGCCCTGAAGTCTCTTTGCGGAATCGCCGCTGAATTTCTTCTACCAGCACATCGACCGAGGCCCCTACGCGTCGCGACGCATATAGCTTCGCGTACGATTCTGTCGGGGCCTCTTCCCGTATCGCTGCGCTAAGTTCACTTTGGCTTACCCGAGGCGTTGTAGACGACCCAGCAGTCCCGGCACTCCCGCTGCCGGCAGCGGGCCGAGGGGTGGCCGCCGCCATACTGCCCACGGCAACCGCTTCCCACACCGCACTCTGGCTCTTCTTGTCTGCAGCTTGTTCGCGCACACTCGGATGTACGATCGTATTGGCTGCGTTGAATTGGGTTCCGGCAGACCAGCGGCCGTGCTCCACACAAAACACATTCAAGGGAAGCGGGTCCGAGCCCGGCGCGACTAGCCGGTCCTTAGCGATAATTCGGTCCTGTTTACCGCCGCTAACCAACTCGCCTGAAAGCAGCAACAGCGGTCGCTTGCTGCGATTGAGCAAAACCAGTTGATTCACCGACGCTCCGCCGGGACCGGGAAGATATTGACGGTTCGAATCGCGATTGCGAATCAGGGTCTCCGCCCCTAGTTCGCGCACGATTACTTCGCCCGAGGACAAGCCTTCCTCGAGGGTGAGGAAGTTCGAGGTGTCATACCCTCCCGGGGAGACTACCGGGAATATCGTCAAGTTTTCATAGGAAATGGGATCCAGAAGCCGCCAATCGCCTTCCGATTTGGGTGGAATTGCCGAGGAACCGCCGCCGGACCAAACGAATCCGAGTGCGGTCAAACCGAGTACACTGCCAAACAGGTTCAACAGCGAACGATCCATACCATCCTCCAGGATGTGCCGCAAGAGAGCACCATCTGGAGTTAGAACGCGGGTCGCTCGAAAACTTGCAGATCAGCTTTGGAGAATGGCATAAAACGGCAGCACGGGGCCCAGGTGGCGGCCTGTGCTGCTTGTTTCTAGGAGTTGGGATTGCCCAGATTGGTACGAGGTTTGTGCCTCCGAGTTGCGGACGCTTCCGATTCCTGCTTTTCGTACTCAGCGATTTCTTCTTCCGAGTAGGAGTAGGAATCTCGCGAGGCGAACATCGACGTAGTCCGGCCACTTTCCTTTTTCTTCTTCCGGGCCCTGCCAAATTCATACCGCGTCATGCGCAGCGGCCCTTCAATCGCTTTCACCTCAACCAGCAGGTCACTCACTTTTTCTAGGAAATCATGCAAATGGAAAGGCCGCATAACATACGGGAGATGCCCAACTTCCAGGTGTCCGATGAACTGATTTCCGGCCATCTCCGGAATCACAAAGAGGACGCGAATCCGCCCGCCCTCTTCTGCCGAAACCGTCGCTAGCTCTTTCAGTACATGAAACGTTGGCGATTCCAGCCCGATCATCGCTACGTTGGCGATCAACAGGGAATACTCTGTGGTTTTCAATTCGGCATGCAGCAGGGCGATATCCGGTACCACGCGCACCCGCCAGCCCTCGGAATCCAGAATCTGCTTTAACGCGCCCGAGTTCTTGGGATCTGCTTCAAGGACAAGTATGCCCACTTGTCGGGGTGCTGGAGCGGAAGGTGATGCCATAAAAGAAGTATAGGCCCCCGCGGTAGAAGCGAAATGGAGGTGGAGGACAGGATGCGTAACGAGCACCTGTCCCTAAGGACGGCTAGAGCGCTAGCAAGTACTTACGGTTGCGGAGGAGAGGAATCGGGGACCTGCTTGAGGACCAGGTCAACCGCATTCTGGTTGCCGCCGGTCAGCACCGGATACGACTTTTCGTTGAGGAAGCGTAGCTGGCCGCCGACCAGGATCTTTGCGTTCACCGTATAGGTATGCTTCTCATCGATCTGCGCGGGATCATAGTTCAAGGAAAAGCTGACCGGCACCTGCCGGTTGCCCAGTGCGATTTTCTGTTGGGCTAGGACCGTTGCGGCGGCGTCGGCAAGCGAACTGTCCTGCAACTGCACGATGAGGATGGCACTCGGTGGCAAGGCAATGCGCTGCATGTAACTCACCGTT
The DNA here is from genome assembly GCA_035314425.1 of Candidatus Acidiferrum sp. Lineage (GTDB taxonomy): Bacteria > Acidobacteriota > Terriglobia > Acidiferrales > UBA7541 > Acidiferrum. The sequence goes on from DATFZN010000034.1 coordinate 6,504, forward strand.
CCGTTGATAGTTCCGGACCCGCCGTTGGTCGGCGTATCCAATTTGCAGTCCTTCGCGATCATCGCGCCATCGCGGTTATCTTCCTCGAGGAAGCCGCCGTTTCCCTTGCTCCACCAGACCACTGTGCCATTGGAGTAGCGCCCGCCATCGGCCGAGGGCGTCTGCTTCATCAGATAGGTGCTGTCCTTGTAGCGCACCTTCACCGTTTGGTCGTGCAAATACACCACTATTTTCTGCCCGCCTTCGCAAGTGTAGTCAAAACGCTTCCATTCGATGGCGCGTCTCATGGTCGACCGGGGCTGTTCCGGGGTCGCTGCGGGCGCAGGCGCGGGCTCCTGCGCCGTTAGAGAAGTTCCCATTGCGAAAATTCCTGCCGCCAAGCGCGAAACGCTTGATTTTTTGTTCATGGTTGCATGCCTATCACTATTGTGAGTCCCGGCCGATCTGTGGATCGGCCAGGAGATTAGTTCCCAATCACCATGCTATTGCCGGCGATATACCTCTTCAGTCCAGTCCCATCCCAAAACAGGCGATCGGTGGTGAACGTTTTTCCCGCACTCATCCGGGTAAAGTAAATTTGTATCCCATCACGTGACCATTCGGCCGAGCGCGCCCAGGTATCTGTCGGGCATAGGCTGACTCTCCGCTTGGAACGAATCTCATAAAGGAAAAAGCTGGAGTTGAGCCCCATGGAATCCTCGGGCGATCCAGGGGGCGCGGAACTGTAGAATGCGCTGACCAGCAGGAGATCGGGGTTCACCGGATTGCTGCGAATCGTGTCGCTGCTCATCCGCTGGTAGGTTTCGCCATAAATCTGCTTTAGCGCGACCGTCTGCTGCGCTTTTCCATCTTCGCCCAGCCAGTACAGATTCTCCATATCGGAAGCCAGTACGGTCGTTGGGGAAACCCAGCCGTCCAGTGCCGCGACCGCTTGCGGCGAAAATTGCGCCGCCTTGTCCGGGGCGCTAACTGGAAAACTCCACACTTGCCATTGGTCATCGACAAATTTCAAAAAAGCGATGCGCGAATCATCCGGCGACCAGAACGACTGATGTACCAACCCAGTTGCCAAATCTTGAGAACGGCCGGTGGTAAGGTCATAGAGCACGATCGCCCGGTCCTTTCCGGCAAGATCCTTTGTAAAAAGGAGCTTCTTTCCATCGTGAGAGAGAGAGAGCTCGTAACCGCTGGGGGAAGCTATTTTTTTAAGGGCCCCAACGCTGACCTCAATTCTCCCCGCTGCAAGCAGATAGGCAATAGCGACGGGCGACGCAAACTTTGTGATCGGCTCCAGTGCCGGGTTCCTATCTTTGTCCCTATCTTTCGTAGCCGGATCGGGCTCCTCGGACGGATCCAATTGATTTTTCTTGCGGAACTCCGGGAACTTTTCCGGTGAACTTACTCCGCATCCATTGAGGGTCCCGATCTGCGCGTGGTCCACGACAACTTTAAACACATATCTCGTGTCGGACATGCCGTCACTGCACGGTTCGCGGGTCAATTTCACAGAGACCGCCGCGCCCGTTTGCGAATCTTTCGCGTGATAGGTCCACAAAATTCCCGATTCGTCCCGCACCACGTCCAAAGGATCGAGCACGATTGGCGGATAGTTCGCTCGATCAAGCCGCTCGGGTCCTTTCATCCCCAGGCGCAAACCCCAGAACGGTTCGTTCCCATGGGCGACCACAAGAATGGGGTAATGCTTGGTCTGCTGCGGTCCGGCAGTTTCGGCTGGGGTGGGGGCCGGCATCTTGGAAGACGGCTTTTGGCTGGTTGTACCGGGCGTCGATTGCGAAAAGACCGTGGCGGGACAAGTGGCCAGAAGCCCTATCACCCCCATCCGGAATACTACTCGCGCGAGCCTGTTCATGATGTCCTTTACTTTGATGCATCTTTGCTGCGGCAGGCAAAGACGGAACCTAGCCAACAGGCGAGCCTGCGCCGGATGTGTGCGGACGTTCTGTCGCGGTGTGATTAGAACAAAACTCGCGCCCGAGAAGCAAGCGGCAGGCCTTTGGGCGAACGAAATGCGAAAGTGCTTGACACCGCGAACAAAAAGCGAAATACTACCCAGGCTTCGAGGTGAGCTATGTCCCCAGTTCTTCCCCTCTCGACTTCGCGCTTGCTGCTGCGTCGTCGCCCCGTTCGCCACCGCGCTGTTCCTTTCCTTCCTTTTCGCCCGAATGAGCCAAGCCCCAAGCAAGAGACCGGTGCCTCTGCCGAAGCGGCATCCGGCTGGTGCACGGGAAGTATGGAGAACCCCACGGCGGATTGCCCCCCGCCACAACTCCAAACTCCGCCGGCACCACTGGTGGGCATAGCTCGCCTCGCCGCTCGATCTCCAGCGGCAGAAACCAAGCGCAAGTCCCGGGAAAAGCCGGAATATTTTCTGCTTCCCGTGAAATCGATATTGAACCGCTGCGATTCAGATCGTGTGCCTTTTGAGTGGACGATCAATCCGTATCGCGGTTGCGAGTTTGCCTGCAAATACTGCTATGCCCGCTACACCCACGAATATATGGAAATTGACGGCGGAGAATTCGAGAAGAAAATATTTGTGAAACAGGACCCGGCGACACTGCTCGCGCGCGACGTGAATCAGAAGTATTCCTATGAATCTAGAGCCAGCGGCTACACCCAAGCCGAGCACATTGCCATCGGCACGGCCACCGATCCCTATCAACCCGCGGAAAAAGAATACCAGGTGACCCGAGCATGCCTTGAAGAACTGGCCAAACGGGATGGCCTGAGCATTTCGATTATCACCAAGTCCGATCGAGTTGTCGAGGACATGGACATATTGAAAATCATTGCCACAAAATCGGCTCTTTCCATCAACATCACGGTAACGACACTAAAGGTGCGCTTGGCTCGCTTGCTCGAACCACGCGCGCCCCGCCCCGATCTTCGTCTAGAAGCTGTCCGAAAATTGCGCGAAGCTGGATTAAACGTCGGTGTTTCCGCTTCGCCGCTCGTTCCTGGCATTACCGATGGCGAGGGCGAACTAGAAGCCGTTGCCGAAGCGGCGAAGCTTGCGGGAGCACAATGGTTCTTCTCCGGAGTGTTGTTCCTGATGCCTGCCTCGGCGAAGACATTTCTTCCCTTTGTTCGAGAGAAGTTCCCGAAGCTCGCCAGGCAATATGAGCAGTGGTACGCGAAAAACGGTTATGCGCCGGAAGAGTATCGCAAGAAAGCATCGGAACGGGTCCAGAAAATCCGCCAAAAGTACGGGTTTTCCGTCCGCCCGTGGGAAGGCGACCGCCCCAGGTCGCAAAGCCCGCAACTAAAACTTGCCTGGGACGCCGGCGCCCTCAGCACGGAGTTGCACTCGATACGCTGCTCCTCCGCCAGCTAGGCCGCGTCTCGATGTCTGTTTTCCGCGATTATAGACAGGCAAGAGGATCACGGCACGATAATTCGCGGTTGCTCCTGTTTCAACTCCTGTGCGTTCGGGAATTGTCCACGTAAGTATTCAATAAACCGGCGTGCGCGAGGCCGTCCGTTGGTGTGCATCAATCCCATACGATAGAGAAAAACCAATAGCTGAAAGACTTCCGAATCTCTTGTGTTGCCAAAGGAAACCTGCCGATTTGGTTGCTTCATGCTTGCCAAAAAGTCGGCGAGAGTCGTATACAAATCCCTTTGCACCGGCAACGCCGGAACTTGCTCGTAGACAATGCCCGAGGCCAGTGTTTTGTAGGCATTGGCTAGCGCTGCAATCGCAGCAAGAAGGTCCGGGTCGGTCGCTTCGCGATGCTCGGCAGAGAACTTTACGACGGTAAAGGCGATCGCCGAGAGCAATTGCTGATGCGCCTCGATTATCCCCGGCATCAGGCGCACATCGAGCAGCGGAGTGTCAGCGGGAAGCGTGCGCTGGTGCTGATCTTCATAGCGATTTGCGGAAACCAGATAGGCGCAGGCCGCGGGGCAGTCGATCGACATTTCGCGTTCCGTGCCGCAGCAGACCGCGCAGATTTTTTCCGCTTTCGCGGGACAAAACCGCCCGGGCTTCCGTTTCTCACAAATTGGACAAAGCAAATCGTTTCCCCTGGCTTGCTTTCCACAAAGCAATACGCTCTGCTCGTTGACTTGGACTTCCTGGTGTTGCGCTAGAGACTCGGACTGCCCCGGGCGAAACAGAATATCATGCCATTATCACTTTATTCTGGAAGCGCCGCGCCGCAATGACCAGCAACAGTGTCCCCATAATGAACAGCGCCAGTGCGTCGGTCCACAGATGAACCCAACCAGCCCCTCGCAGAATAATCCCGCGGGTAATGTTGATGAAATAGGTTGCCGGAACAAAGTAGCTCAAGATATAGAAAAACCTGGGCATCGTTTCCCGCGGGAAAATATACCCCGAGAAAAAAATGCTGGGCAGAATCGTGAGGAATGCCAGTTGCATGGCTTGCGCCTGCGTACCTGCTTTGCTTGAAATGAGTATTCCGAGAGACAAGGACACGAACAGATACGGCAGCGACAGCACTGCCAGCAGTAGCACGCTTCCGTGAATCGGCACGCGAAAAATAAAGCGCATGAACGTCAGAATCATGCACAACTCGAAGAAGCCGATCCCCAGGTAGGGGAGCAGCTTGCCCAGAAGCAATCCCATCGGTCGAACCGGTGTGACGAACAGTTGTTCGAGGGTGCCGCGTTCTTTTTCGCGAACAATCGAAAAAGCCGTCAGAAACGTGGTCACATTCAGAAGCAAAATTGCGGTCAGGCCGGGAAGGAAAAAGTTGGGCGAGCGCGAATCCGGATTGAAGAGGATCTTGGGCCGCATGTCGACCGCGAACCCCGGCGCATCTGCGGGCAACACACGGCGCAGCGATTCGTCTAGGCCAATCGCGGTTGTAACGTTGATGGCTTGTCCCGCAACGGAAGAATCCGATCCATCGATGAGCACCAGAACCTGCGCTCCGGTCTGATGAATCAAGCGATCCGAATAATCCACGGGGATTTTGATTCCTACGCGGCATTTTCCCGAAATGATGGCGTCGTTCAAATCCTTATCATTCGAAACGAAGCGCGCCAGATGAAACGTATCTGAATTTCGCAAACGGTCCAGTAGTTCGCGGCTCTCTTTCCGGCCGTCCGCGTTGTACACGACTGTATTTACCTGACGGACATTGGTATCGATGCCGAATCCAAGCAGGAACATCTGTAGCAAAGGAATGATCAGCGAAAAGAACAACGTCCCAAAATCGCGGCGAACATGCAGCGCCTCCTTGTAAAACACAGCGCCGAAGCCGCGGAACGGATTAACCACGCGCCGCCTCTGCTTCTGCCTGATGTTTGTAAGTCAGTTCCACGAAAACATCTTCGAGGGTTGGCGCCAGAGGCCGAATCTCTGCGACCACCACGTGGTTATTCTCGAGCTGCCGGCGAAGATCCTCCAAGTCGAGATGATCGTCAATCAAGGCATGAATCGACTGGCCAAAAATCGTGGCGCTGCGCACGCCTTTGATGGTTCGCGCAAATCGCAAAGCGCGGGTAACTTCAATCGTGGTGATTTCCACTCGATAGGTTCCCGGCGGTTGCACGTCGGGCAGTTCTCGCAAAGTTTCTGGAGTACCATCGGCGATCAGCTTGCCGTAGTAAATGTAGGAAACGTGGCTGCATCGTTCGGCCTCGTCCATGTAGTGCGTGGTCACAAAAAACGTGATGCCATGGGCGGAAAGTTCAAACAGCAAATCCCAAAGCTGACGTCGCGCCACGGGATCGATGCCCGCCGTTGGTTCGTCGAGAAAAATCAGTTTCGGTTCATGGAGCATGGCGCAGCCCAGAGCCAAGCGCTGCTTCCAGCCACCGGAGAGTTGAGCGGCCAAGCGATTCATATACGGACTGAGCCCGTTCAATTGCACGATGGCATCCATGCGCTTAGCGAGACGCGCAGCATCCAGTCCGTACACGCGTCCGTAAAAAGTTAAATTTTCAAAAACCGTCAAATCGCTGTACAAACTGAAGTTTTGCGACATGTATCCGATATTTTCGCGGACCCCTTCTGGGTCTTTCCGCACGTCAATGCCTTCTACGGTCGCGGCCCCTTCCGTCAGCGGCAAAAGTCCAGTGAGCATCTTGATGACCGTGGTCTTTCCGCTGCCGTTCGGCCCCAGAAATCCGAAAATTTCACCCTTCTGGATTTGGAAACTCACATCGTTGACCGCCGTGAAGTGTCCAAATCGGCGAACCAGGTGTTCGGCGGAAACCGCGAGTTGTTCTTTGTCGCTCATTGGTTAGCTTTTGGGTGACAGGTTCACATCGGCGGCCATCCCGGCTCGTACCCGGTGTGTGGCATCGTCGATGCGCACCTTTACCCCAAACATCTGGTGCACTCGTTCCTCTTTCGTCTGCACATTCCGCGGGAGAAATTCCGCTTGCTGGTTGATCTGTTCCACGACGCCGGGAAACGATTCCTTTGGGAAAGAGTCCACTTTCACGTCCGCCTTTTGCCCCACTTGGACGTGCCCAATTTCCGTCTCGGGAACGTAAATGCGCACGTAGATTTGATCGCGCTCGAGCAGCGTGGCTATCGGAGTATTCGGCGCAATCAGATCGCCCGGGCGCACATCGAGCACTTCCACGGTAGCGGCCGCCGGCGCCAGTACCTGCCGTTCGCGATAGCGCGCCTCATCTAGAGCTAGGGCGGCACGTGCCGCAGCGATATCTTCGGAGCGGCTGCCATTTTCAAATTTTTCCAGTGTTGCCTTGGTTTGCCGGTAGCGCGCTTCGGCTGCAGCGACTTCTTCGGACCGGTAGCCGCGCTTCAACTGGTCCAGTTTTTGCTGAGCACTTTCCTTCTGCGCCAGCGCCATCTTGTAATTTGCTTCGGCCGTGTCGCGCTGTTGCTTCGAGACCAGGTCCTTTTGTGCCAAAGCTTCGTAACGTTGATAATCGACTTGGGCGCGAAGTTCATCGGCACTGGCGCGATCCAAATCCGCTTTTGCAGAATCGATGTCTTCCTGACGGTACCCGTTTCTCCGCTGTTCGTATTCGGCCTTGGCCTGCTCCTCGGCTGCTCGGGCTTCGGCGATTTCTTCCGGGCGGAATCCCCGCACTGATTTTTCAGCCGCCGCGTGCGATTCCGCTAACGCTGCTTGCAATTCTTTATCATCGAAGGTGATCAATACCTGGCCCGGCTCAACCGAATCGCCTTCGCGAACCAGCACCTTGTCGATCCGTCCACCAATTTTCGATCCCACGCGGATATTCCGCGCTTCTACCGTGCCGGAACTCTCTAACAGAGAGTCATGGCGAAACCATCCGGCGGAATAGCCGGCAGCGGCCACGAAACAGGCCACCACCAGAAGCACAATTGGCAACTTACGTTTCATTTCCATTTCCTTTTTTCGAGCGAGGGCCTCGCGCACCGCGAGAAGTAGTTCTCGCGGCGAGCCCATTCCAGAGGACGTTTATGGCTGTCTCGATGCGCGCCTCTAATGACCCGTCGCCGTACAATGACCAGATCAACATCGCACCGAGCAACGATTGCCGAAGGGTCTGTGCCGTCTCCTGAGCATTTAGATCCTTCCGGATTTCCCCGCGGTCTTGACCAACTTTCACGATTTGCCCGAGTAGCGCCGTGGCTTTGGCATGAATATCACGCATCGCTTCGCGCACTGGTGCGTTTGAAACATTTGCCTGTACGAGAACACGCACTATGGCCGGGTTCCGCGCTGGTTCCGAGATTAGCTCGAGGGCCAGATTCTGGAGGAAATCCCGAATGGGAATTTTGCTGGCTTCGACCGCATCCGCGGCTATTTGTAATTTTTCAATCTGCATTCGTCCGAACGCGGCAAGGATATGGTCTTTGCTCGGGAAATAATTAAAGAAGGTACCCTTGCCCACATCCGCGGCATTGGTGATGTCTTCGACCGTTGTCTCTGCATATCCCTTGTGGGCGAACAGTCCGAGTGCCGCGCGAAACAGGCGTTCGCGGAGTTCGGCGCTGCGGCGCTCGCGGCGGGAGGAGGGGATGGCCAGAGTGGCTGTCATGGTGACCTTAGTTCATATATGACTATAGGTCATATTTCTGCCGCCGTCAATCAACCGGCCCCGGCACGTTGCGGCTTCCTCGGTTTAGAAGGATTTTCCAGACGACATATTCTTGGGCGATTTCTTGTTCAAATACGCGACCATCTTTTGTGCCGATGGCGGCACGGCGACTGCGCCCTTGAAGATAATGTCTTCCGCAGAGACGCGTTTGTTGTACAGATCGCTATTTGCCGAATTATCTGGTCGCACAGAAGAGCCCGCAAGGGAGATTCCGGCAAACAGTCCCCGAGCCCGGGAGTAAGATAGAATTTCCGCTCGCATCGTTACATCTGTGGAGGCTTCCGCATTGCGCCCTTTGGGCCCAGCTGCAGCCGACGCGTCCGCGCCGAGCTTCACTTTGCTTGTCAGAATGGCCCTGGCTCCTCTGGAGTTCATCACCAGAAGCACGAAATCGGTAGCCTGCCCGCCGATCTGGAATCCAAAGCTGCCACCTTCAAGCGCCATCATACTCGGAGCGCTCCACGGTCCTCGGAAATCCTCGCCCGTGCGGCAAATCATCGCGCCCCGCCCGTAGCTTGCCCCAAAAACAAATGCCGCTTTGACAACCGATGGATACACAATCACGCACTCGGCTTTATCAATCAGGTCTTGAGGAATGTCGTCTGGAATATCCATAATTTCCTGAATCACCAGGCCACAATTCTCCAGCCGGTCATTTATCTTCTTGTCGTCCGCCTGAACAGGGAGTCCAATGAGGACGATCGTCAGGAGGAACGGAAAGATCTTTTTCATTCGTTTTCACCTTTTCGGTTTCGATACACGTCGCTTCCAGGTATGGAAGGACTGGCCGATTCAATGGCCGGACTGGCTCTTGCTCTTTTCAGTTCCGAGACAAGCTCCGTTTAGAAGGGTGGGTCCCCACCGGCTTTCGAATATACTTTCTGACAGCCATTTTGCCATAGAGGATTTATGAACAGAAGAATTCTTTGGGCCGCGAGTCTGCTGATGATAACTGGCGCCGCTGCCCGACGGGGAACTGTCGCTGCCGATAAGCCCGTTCAGCAAGACGCGGTGAGAGAAGAAAAGCCCCGGAAAACGAGCGCAGCCGATGGCTTCACCGTACGGGTCAATCATATTCTGGAATCGTCGCCCGCAAGCAAAGGCGAGTGGGGCATTCTGGTTGTCGATGCCGCAACCGGACAGACTTTATTTGAAAAAAATGCAGATTCATTTTTCGTCCCGGCATCCAACATGAAACTTTTTACCACCGCGCTGGCCTTGGACAAACTGGGCCCCGACTATCGATTTCGCACCACACTGGAAACCAATGGAAAACTCGAAGATGGCCTGGTTCAGGGAGATTTAATCTTAGTGGGTAGAGGCGACCCCAACCTTTCCAACCGCAAGTTTCCCTACGACACCAAGGAAGAATTCGACGGCCCGCCGGAGCGGGTCCTCAGTGAGCTCGCAGATCAGTTGATGATGCGCGGGGTGAGTCAGATTTCTGGCGACATCGTCGGGGATGACAGCTATTTCCCGCCACAACGCTACCCCGACGGTTGGGAAATCGACGACATGGTGTGGGACTATGGTGCGGCCATCTCGGCTATCGTGCTAAACGACAATATGGTCACCGTGAACGTCATTCCCGGCGAAAAGATCGGCGAAACGGCGACGACGACCTTAGAGCTGCCCACGCCAGATTTTTCCGTAAAAAATGAATTGACCACGATTGGCGCAAAAGAAAAAGGCGAATTGCGTTTGACCCGCGAGCCGGGCGCCAGCACTGTGGTCGTGAGCGGTACCATACCGGCATCTAGCCCGCCTCACAAATTGCTGTTGGCCGTCGAAGAGCCCGCGCAAAATGCAGCCAGCATACTTGCCAAGCTGCTCGCCGAGCGGGGAATTAAAGTTGGCGGCAAGGCGCGAGCCAATCATGACCCGGATCCGGCCGAGCTTAGCCGAACCGTCCTGGCCGAGCATCTTTCGCTTCGTCTCGGTGACACCGTGAAACTGGTAAACAAGATCAGCCAGAATTTGCATACGGAAGTCCTTTTGCGGACGGCTGCGCGGCAGCAAGGGCCCTGGGCCGCACCAGAGGATCTGACAAAATTTCCCGAACCGTTTTATGAAAAGGTTGGCATCGCGTCTGGCGACGTCATGCAAACCGATGGTTCTGGACTGTCTCGTCACGATATGGTGACGCCGCGCGCGGTCGTCACACTGCTCGACTATGCGCAGAAGCAAACCTGGTTTCTTCCGTATTATCTCTCGCTGCCCGTTTCCGGTGTCGATGGCACTTTGACGGAGCACATGAAAAATGCGGGAATGACGGGAAAGATTCACGCGAAAACCGGTTCCGTCGCGCACGTCAGAGCGCTCTCGGGATATGCGGACACGGCTAGTGGCCGCCGCCTGATCTTTTCTTTCTTGAGCAATAATATGGGTGGAACTGGCCACGAAGCGCATGAAGCCATCGATAGTCTGTGCCTCGCGATGGTCGAGGAATTCAATTCGCCAGCGGTCGCTAGGAAACCGGTGGCAACCCACTGAGAGCGAGCCAATGAAGGAAGAATTGATCATCACGGTTTTCGGAAGTTCACGACCCACCGAGAATGATTCCGATTACGACGAGGCACGCAGATTGGGCGCGGAACTTGCCAAACACGGATTCGCAGTTTGCAGCGGGGGCTACGGCGGAGTGATGGAAGCGGTTTCGCGCGGCGCGAAAGACGCTCGAGGAAAGACGTACGGGGTTACCGCGGAGTTTTTTAAGCGTAAGGCAAACGAGTGGATCGATATCGAGGTTAGGAAGAAAACTTGGGAAGAAAGATTGTTTGAACTGATTGCACTAGGAGATGGTTTTGTTGCCTGCAAGGGCGGGACGGGAACCTTGGTTGAATTGGCTGTGGTGTGGGAGATGCTGAATAAGTCCGTGATAGCCGCGAAGCCGTTCGCCGTGTGCGGTGATTTCTGGCAGCCGATCCTTGATCGAGTACGGGAAGTGGAACAAGAGAAGCGTTTGTCGAGCGAAGCTCCGAAGTGGGGCGAAGCCGATGCCAGAATGGTGACGAGTGCTCGGACGCCGAAAGAAGTTGCCGACTATCTGGCGTCGGAACTGAAAAAATAGAGATGTCGCGATCGGCCCAAGACGTTCTCGAGTTCGACAAACTCCGCGAGTTGCTGCGGCAGAGGACCACGTGTGCGCCTGGACGCCGTCGTTTAGATGCACTGCAGCCAGGCACCGATCGCCCGTCGCTTGAAGGTGAATTTGCCCTGATTGGCGAAGCCGGCCAATGGCTGCGTATGGGGCGCGAATTGGGATTCGGGGCGCTGGCCGATCCCAGCGCGTGGCTCGCTCGTCTGGTAGCACCGGGAGTCGTTCTAGAGGCCACAGAGCTCTTGGACGCGGCAACGTTGCTGGAGACCGCTTCCTGGTTGCGCTTGCAATTTCAGGAAGATGCAGCAAGATTTCCTTTGCTAGCCGCACGGTCCGGGTCGCTCGCCGATTTTCGCGAGTCCCAGAACGCCATCCGCCGTTGCGTCTTGCCGAATGGCGAAATCAGCGACGACGCTTCGACTACGCTTCGGAGAATTCGCGCTAGTATTTTGCAGACGCGCGACTCCATCCAAAAAACACTAAAGCAGATCCTGCGTTCCCGCCAGGCGGAGTCTGAGGAAGACTACGTGACGCTGCGCAACGATCGTTTTGTTATTCCCGTGCGTTCCGAGCATCGCCGCACCGTGCCGGGCATCAACCATGGCGCTAGCGCCACCGGACAAACGGTTTTTGTCGAGCCACTTGAAACGGTCGAAGCCAACAATCAACTTGTCCAGCTTGCGGAGGATGAAACCGCCGAAATTTTCCGCATCTTAGGAGAGCTCACGGAGCGGTTGCGGCAGACAATTGGTCCACTCGAGGCCGCCGCAGGCACCATTGCGCAGCTCGACAGTATTTTTGCCCGCGGCCGATTTGCCCGCGAGTTCGATGCGTGCATCCCCCAGTTTAGCGAATCTGCGGAGTTGCGATTGGATTTGGCGCGCCACCCGGTCCTCGAAGATAAATTGCGCCGGGAAAATCGCGCGATTGTGCCCATCTCACTGGCCCTTTCTGGACAACAGCGGCTCCTCGTGATCAGCGGCCCCAATACCGGGGGTAAAACCGTGGCGTTGAAGACCACCGGAATCGCCGCACTTTCCGCGCAATCGGGTATACCTGTTGGTGCGCAACGTGCCGTGCTGCCCTTGTTCGATTGCGTACTAGTGGACATCGGCGATGAGCAATCGATCGCCGCAGATCTTTCCACATTTTCTGCGCATATGCTGAATCTGAAATCGATGGTCGCCGAAGCCACTCCGAGCTCCTTGGTCCTTGTCGATGAAATCGGCACGGGGACAGCGCCCGAAGAGGGTGCGGCACTGGCCGAAGCGTTGCTCGATGAGTTTCACAAGAAGAATTGTTTCGTGCTGGCAACCACGCACCACGATCGCTTGAAAACCTATGCGTCCACTACCCCCGGAGTCGTAAATGCCGCCGTTGAATTCGATGACATAAATTTGCGCCCCACCTATCGTTTGATGCTGGGTGTGCCCGGCGGCTCGAGCGGTATCGCCATCGCCGAGCGCTTAGGCCTGTCCGAGCGAGTGATTCGGCGGGCGCGCGAGTTGATGACCCCGGAGTCAGAGGAAGCGGCGGACCTGATTGCCTATCTCCATCGCAGCCGCGACGAACTGGATCGCTTGCGCGAGCAGATGGCCGACGAGCGCCAAGCGCTTGAAAGAGAACGCCAGAAACTGCGCGCCGAATGGGTTGACCGCCAGAAGCGGCGTATCGCCCAACTGGAACAAAGTTTTGCCCAAATGGGGAAACGGTACGAAGAGAATGTAACCGCCATCGTCGAAGCGGTACAAGATCGCGAGCTCCGCAAGCAACTGGAAAAAACGGCTGGCCGGCAATTGCGTGGCGTACGCGGCGAAGCAAAGGACCAATGGAACGCTGCGGTGGTGCAAACCATCTCCGAGTCGCAGCAAGACTTAGGGCTCAAAACAGAATCCGCTGACGCGATCAATCTGGCCAGCTTGCAATCCGGAACAAAAATTCGAGTGCGCGGTTTCAACAAGCCAGTCATCTTCCGGCGGCTCGATGGTTCTTCGCTAGAGATAGAGGCCGGCCCATTGCGCATGAAAGTGGCTAGGGACGAAGTCACCGGCCTGGCAAAGGAAGCCCCCCCGGGAACAGTGGCAATCCAAGCAAATAAACGCGATAACGTAAGCGTCACGTCAGAAAGCGAGGAACGTGGTTCCAGTCGAAACGGCGAGATCAATGTAATCGGCATGACCGTCGAGCAGGCCAGCGAACTGGTCGACAAGTATATTGATGAATCGGTGCTGGCCAGCCGGCCGCGTATTCGCATTATCCACGGGCACGGAACGGGTGCGTTGCGTCGCGGACTTGCGGAATTCTTGAAAACGCATCCTTCCGTAGCGCAAGCGACTTTTGAAACCGAGGAGCGCGGCGGCAAAGCCGTCACAGTTGTAGAATTGCGATTGTAAGCAGCCATGGCTGAAGCCGGATCATTCGCGGATAGGGTAAAGCAGCAAGCGGACATCGTGCGCGTGGTCGGCGAATATGTGCGCCTCAAAAAGAGCGGCCAGAATTTTACTGGGCTCTGTCCATTTCACGGCGAAAAATCTCCATCGTTTGCGGTTCATCCGGTAAAACAGATTTTTCATTGTTTCGGTTGCGGTAAGGGTGGCGACGTATTCACGTTCGTGATGGAAATGGAAAAGTGCCCCTTTCCGGAAGCTGTCCGCATGGTGGCAGAGAAGTGCGGCATCGCGGTCCCGAAGCCCAAGGAGCGTTCGCCGGAAGAGCGCAGAGAGAATCAGCAGCGTGCGGCGCTGGTTGAAATGCACCGCGAAGCGCAGGTGTTTTTCGCCAAGCAACTGGAGGCCACCCCCGAGGGCCGGACTGCCAAAGACTATCTCGAAGGTCGCGGCTTGCACTCCGAGACGATCGCGCGCTTCGGGATTGGGTTTGCGCCAACCGGAGGTGATGCTCTACTGCGCGTACTGAAACCCAAGTACGCAGAGAAGCTGCTCGTTGACTCGGGTCTTATCTCCCGCGATCCAAATAATAACGGCCGTCTGTACGATCGATTTCGCCGCCGTATTACCTTTCCGATCGCCAACGAAGCCGGCAAAATTGTGGCCTTCGGCTGCCGCGCGATGGGCGATGAACTGCCCAAATATTTGAATTCACCGGAGACGCCGATCTATTCAAAGAGCAACGTCCTCTATCACATGGACAAGGCGAAAGAACCGATTCGCCGCCAGGATTTTGCCGTACTCGTTGAAGGTTACATGGATGCCATCGCCGTCGCCAACGCAGGCATCGGCAATGTCGTAGCCAGTTGCGGGACCAGCCTGGCCGATCCGCAGATTAAATTGCTGGGACGGTTCACCAAGCGCGTTATCGTCAACTACGATCCCGATGCCGCTGGCCAAGCTGCCACGGAACGCTCGCTCACGCTATTGCTCGAGCAGGATTTTGAAGTTCGGGTGCTGGCTCTTCCTCCGATTGGAAACAAAAAGGCCGACCCCGATCTATTCATTCGCGAAAAGGGCGCGGAAGCCTACTGCAAAGCCCTGAAAGAAGCGCCACCCTATGTCGATTACCTGATTTCCCGCGCGCAACAGATGGATCTCCGCTCGGCGGAAGGGAAGTTACGCGCCTTGAATTTTCTCTTGCCGTTCCTGCAGAGGATCCCCAATCGTTTTCTTCGCTCCGAATGGGCCACGCGAATCTCGCAACAGATGCGTGTCGACGAACCGGTCTTGCGCGCAGCGTTAAGAAAAGCGGCCGACGAACGACGCGGCGAAGTGAAGACCCAACCGGAACTGATCGGCAAAGCCGCAAAACCAATCGAACGCCGCTTGATCCGCTTGCTGGTTGAAGCAGAAGCGTTCCGCCGCGAACTCGCGCTGCGGCTAGAGCGAGAGCGCCTCTATGCAGGGCTGGAAACCGAGAAGATCTTTGCGGCCCTCATCGTCGCCGCTGTTTCCGGCCACCCGATCGAACCGACCGGGCTCGGCGCGCTGCTAGAAGAGCGCGATCGCCGGGTCTTTTTCGAGATCTTGTTTGAGCCGACGCAAACCCCGTCGTGGGAAGAGGCCGAAAGTTGCCTCGAAGCGCTCAAGCGCCGCCGCCTCGAGCAGGAATTAGGCCAGCTCCAACGCGATATCGAAGCCAACGCCAGCAGTCCGCAGCTGCGCGAGCTGCTCACGCGAAAACAAGAGCTTTTAAAACGATTGTCGGCCCAAAGCAATCCGTAACCCGTTCGAAGTAGAAGGGATGTTTCGCGCTAGGAAATTCGCAGGAAGTAATTGACTTGACACGACTTAAGCGTGTAGCGTAGAAGGGTTGGGCAGATAACGGTTTCGCTCCGCAAAGCATCCATCTATCTGTAGACGGAGGCGAGGCGACCGGATCGCCAGAGCGCGGCAGGCGGATAGAGCGTGGGGCATCGGCAAGCAAACTTCGCGCATGGGACTTGGCTTCACCGAGACAACTTAGAGCTTGCGAGCGGGATGATGAAGGCTTCTCTTTGCCATGGGAATTTTCTCATTCTTCCCTAGGAAGGGCGATGCTCTGTCTACAGCAAATCAGTTTGGGGTCTGATGGAAGAACTTGGGAGGAGTTGTGGCGGCTTCGGGTTTAGAAGAAAAATATGATGCAGTAAAACAGCTCATTGCCGTCGGCAAAGAGCGTGGCTACCTGTTGTATGACGAGGTGAATGATTCACTTCCGGCCGAAGTGCATTCTTCCGAAGAGATTGACGACTTACTCACGACCTTTGAGCGCAACGGAATTGAAATTTACGAAGACGCGGCGTCGGCCAAGGCCGCTCGCGCGGTAGAAGTCTCTGTCGAACGCGGCGACCGCGATTCCGGAGTGAAAGAGGACGGGCACGCCGAAGACGGCGCGGTAAGCGGCAGCGACCTGGATCTGACGCCGGGTTCGCTCGAAAAAACAAACGATCCTGTTCGCATGTATTTGCGTGAGATGGGAACGGTGCCCTTGCTTACGCGCGAAGGCGAAGTAACCATCGCCAAGCGAATTGAGCGCGGGCAACTGGTCGTGATGAAGGCCATCACCCGTTCGCCTATCGTGATCAAGGAATTGATTGCTGTCGGGGACGATCTGCGCAAGGGCGCACGGTCCATCAAGGAAATTGTGGTATTCGACGATGAAGAGCTCACCGAAGAAAAAATCGCCAACAAAACCAAGCAGACTCTGAAGTACATCGAGAAGATTGCCAAGCTCTATGATACGGCGCTGAAGCAAGCCGTTAAACTCGACAAAACTCCCAAAGCAAAAAAGCGCCCCTACACTCATGCGAAGTGGGATGTAGCGCGCACACGAATTCAGATTTCGCTGGAAATTCGCGACATCGATTTCAATCCGTTCGAGAAAAAGCGCCTGATCGACAAGATGCGCGGCACCGTGGAGCGTTTGCAATCACTTGAGCGCGAAGCCGGACGGCTCGAACGCCGCGCCGATGTTTCCAAGGGCGACAACGCGACGGAAGCGCGCCGCGAATTGCGCACGCGCCGGTCTGAGCTGAAGGACATCGAGGAAGCCAGCGAAGTTGGTTTGACCGAACTGAAGCGCACGCTGACGATCATTCATCGCGGCGAAGCGGAAGCCGAGCAAGCCAAAAAAGAATTGATCGAAGCTAACCTTCGACTGGTCGTTTCGATTGCGAAAAAATATACCAACCGCGGCTTGCAGTTCCTGGATTTGATACAGGAAGGCAACATCGGCTTGATGAAAGCCGTCGACAAGTTTGAATGGCGCCGCGGCTACAAGTTTTCTACCTATGCGACGTGGTGGATTCGCCAGGCCATTACCCGCGCGATTGCTGACCAGGCGCGCACCATTCGTATCCCGGTGCACATGATCGAAACGATCAATAAATTGGTCCGCACCAGCCGCCAGCTGGTGCAGGAACTTGGCCGCGAACCGACCAGCGAAGAAATCGCCAAGCGCATGGACATTCCGGTCTCCAAGGTCCGCAAGATTCTCAAAATTGCGCAAGAGCCGATTTCGCTGGAAACACCGATCGGGGAAGAAGAAGATTCGCATTTGGGTGACTTCATCGAAGACAAGGCCGTGGTTTCGCCGTCCGACGCGGTCATCAACTTGAATCTAAAAGAACAAACCTCTTCCGTACTGAAGACGCTCACCCCGCGCGAAGAAAAAGTCATCAAGATGCGCTTTGGGCTCGATGATGGCAGTGAACACACGCTCGAGGAAGTGGGCCAGTCCTTCGCCGTTACGCGCGAACGCATCCGCCAGATTGAAGCCAAGGCTCTGCGCAAGCTGCGCCATCCTTCGCGTTCCCGCAAGCTGCGGGCGTTCCTAGAAGGGCCTTCGCGCGACTACCTATAAATAGCGAAATTTGACCAATAAATATTTGAACGCCCCGACTTTGATCGAGGCGTCTCTATCTTAAGCGACACTTATAAAGTGATTTGTGCCTTGCGTCCCGTGGGCACGCACAAGGCAGTAACCAGAATGTTTCACCGGGACGGGAAGCGCTTGCCTTATGGGCGCTAATCCGACAGATTGGAGGGCGATCCAGCCGATCGCGGAATCCGTAGGCGGGGCAGCTTCATCGTGAAAAAAATTCAAAAGATTGCCGCTATTGTCATTCTGCTCTTGGTGGGACTCGCCCTTTACGGTTTCTGGCAAACACGGCCATCTTTGTCTCCGCGCTCGTTAAAGGGAAAAGAGAGTTTCAATGCCGAGAAGGCTTCGGCTTCGCTGGTGGATCAAACTCCGCTCAAACGAGCGCAGCAACTTGCGCAGCTAGCAACCTCTCCCGAGCAGCACACCCTTGCTCTGGAAGCGTTGCGCTTGGCCGATTTTGAAGTGGACTTGGCGTTTGACACGGCCCTGCGAGAGGCCCGTTTGCATCCACCGGTGCTCACTTCGGAAGCCAGGGAAATCTCCGACCGGCTGCAAAAGGGAGAAAAACTACTCAAAGCCGACCAGGAACGATCCAAGCAACTCTCCGAGCAGGTCGCTAAAGCGCCGGATGCAAAAAAGGAAATTTTGGAAGTTGATTTGGTTCAGGCCCAGGCAGACATGGAGCTCGATCAAGACGAAGTGGACGATGCGAGACAAGATCTGATTCGTGCCGGCGGTGACCTGACCGACAGAATTGAAGCGCTTCGAAAGGAGCACGAGGAAACCACTCACAACACGCCTGCCGCTGCTCCAGATGGAACTGCGCCGCCTGAGAAAGTGGGGCTTTATCACCGCATTCAGCAGTGGTTGGAGCTCCGCCAGAAGGAGCGCGCGCTCCTACAAGCTCAGGCGGAAACCGAAACCGCCGTCGCCCAACTTTCTGCGCAGCACAACGCCCTTGATGAGCAGATCGATGCCGAGAAAGAAAGTCTCCCGGAACTTTCTCACCACTCCAAAAAGAACAAGACTGGTGAGGCGGCTGTTCGGAAATCAGCGGCGGAGAAGAGCAAAGAGGATTCCGCGGCGCTGCTTACCAGGACAGAACAGATCGCTTCCAACCAGCGCACGCTTTCGGCTTTTGACAAGCGCATCGAAACCCAGAAAGAACTGGGAGGGGTCTACGCCCATTGGGTGGAACTTGTCGCGGCACACCAGCAGGAAGTGGCGCATCGCGCGTTTCTGGCGATACTCATTATTCTAGCGATTGCCCTTGTCGGGCTATTCTTCAGCAGTTGGGTAGACTCAATCGTCCGCAATTTTTCTCTGGATCGCCGACAGGTCGAATCCCTGCGCACGGTTACGCGCGTTTCGTCACAAATTCTTGCGCTGTTTTTAATTTTGCTGGTGCTCTTCGGCCCTCCGGGACAACTTGGAACGTTCCTGGGACTTGCCGGCGCCGGGCTCACCGTCGCACTCAAGGATTTCATCGTAAGTTTTCTGGGCTGGTTCGTGCTCATGGGCAAAAACGGAATTCGTCTCGCCGACTGGGTGGAGATCAACGGCGTCACCGGCGAAGTTGTGCAGATTGGCCCCTTCCACACCGTTTTGCTCGAGACCGGCAATTGGACCGACTCCGGCCATCCGACCGGTCGCCGCGTCACGTTCACCAACAGCTTCGCCATCGAGGGCCACTACTTTAATTTTTCTACCACTGGCCAGTGGCTGTGGGATGAATTGCAGGTGGTTCTGCCCCCGGGGCAGGATCCTTATCCCATGGTGGAAGCGATTCGGAAAAAAGTGATCGAAGCGACACAGCAAAGCATGCAGCAAGCGGAAGAAGAGTGGAGAAAGGCTTCCAATTCGCCCGAGATGTCCGGTTTTTCCGCGATGCCCGCAATCAGCGTGAAGCCCGTCCTCGGCGGAATCGAACTCGGCATTCGCTACATCACCCGAGCGAACGAACGTTACTTACTACGTGTAAAACTTTACCAAGTCGCTATTGAAGTCCTCGGTGCGAAAGCCGACGCATTTCCCGAACTGCCACCACTCGACTGACGTCTAAACGGCTACTTCGGAATTCGCCTGACCTGTTTCTCTTTATTTGTCTTTGACGGTATGTTTGCCGGACGAGTCACCCCGATGCGATCAACAATCGTCGTGCCCGCATCGCCGTTATCGTTGCACCGGTGTACATGGCTGCCAGCAGAAAAAATCCAATCGCGATGCTGAAGCGTTCGGCGATCCATCCGAGCGAAAAGCTCATTGCTAATTGCAGAATCGTCGCAAAAACTGCAAACGCCGATTGCGTGCGCCCCATAAAGCGCCGGGGAACAATTCCCATCAACGCCGATTGCGCCACGATGCCGCCGAGCGCGCGAAAAAATCCGAAACATCCCTGCAGCAAAGCCGCTCCGAACAAAAAAGCCACAAACGGCACTGCCATATGACCGATCGCCAGCCCGGCCATCGCAGTCACATACAGCGGCAAGCGAATTTTCTGCGGCAACTGGCTGGTGAGGAAACCGCCGGTAATCGCGCCAACGGCCCAGCCCGCTTCGATAAACCCAAATCCCCGCGCGCCGGAGTGCAGGATGTCGTTGGCCAGCGCCACGACCACGATGTTTGAACTCACAATGCTGGCCATCAAAATTGCGTGCGTGACTCCTAGCGCCAGTACCACCGGTTGTTGCCGCAAATAGCGGAAGCCTTCGATCATGTCCGAATAAATCGCCAGTGACAATCCCGCTTCTGCCACTTCGGGATTTTCTCCGCTCTCAAGTGCTTGCACCGTTCCTTGCGTTGCCTCGGAATACTCGCGCGGAAAAGTCTTGTGATCCCGCGGTGAAACGTAACCGCGCCGCAGCAGGACCAGGCAGTAGGATGAAACGAAATAGGTGAGGCCATCGATCAGCAGAATTCCGCCAATACCGACATGGTCGTAGAGGAAGCCGACAAAGGTGCCGGCCAGCAACATCCCGCTCTGCACGCCAACCAGCACTGCCGCGTTCGCGCCCGTGAATTGGCTTGCCGGCACCACCTCCTGTACCAGGGCGTTTATGTTGGCCCAGTAAACCGCTGAACCGGTGCCGGTGATGAGCGTCATTAAATAGAGATGCCAGATTTGCAGATGGCCGCGCCAGGCAATGTAGGAAGTGGCGAGCACCGCCAAGCCCCGGGCAAGATCGAGCATCACCCCGAGGTAACGGCGGTCGATCCGGTCAATCAGCACCCCGCCGATGAAGGGAACGACAAGGCCTGGAAGCGTCACGACGATGACCTGCCAGCTTACCGCAACCGTTGAGTGCGTGGCCGACATGATGTACCAGCTCACGCCAATGAAATTCATGCCGCTGCCGAACAACGACACAAACATCGCCGAGAAAAAATAGCGGAAGGCCTTCTGCTCCGAGAGCAGTTTCCAATCCACTCGAGATGTCGCTGCGGTAGCCATTCAGCAGTCTAGAGTACTATCGGGAGGCACTCATTTTTATGAATGGTGCAGCTTCGGTGCGGTAAACGTATCATAGCTACGATGGACGAACTTCTTAGCGCAAGCAACTTGACGGTTGAACTGCCGACGCCGCTCGGATGGATCCGTCCGGTAAATGATGTTTCGCTGCTGATCGCCAAAGGCGAATCGGTTGGACTGGTCGGCGAATCAGGCAGCGGCAAAACCATGCTATCGCTGGCGCTCATGGGGTTGCTGCCGACCGGCGCGCGCGTCGCGGGCCAAGCGATTCTCACCACAGAAGATTCTTCCACAAGAAAAAATCTGGCGAAGTTCAACGAAGCCCAATGGCGCGCCGTTCGGGGCCGCGAGATCGCCATGGTTTTTCAGGAGCCGATGACGTCGCTGAATCCGGTCATGCGCATCGGCGCGCAAATCGCAGAAGCCATTCGCGCGCATGAGCCGGGAATTGCGGCTAGCGTTCTCCGTCGCCGCTTGCTGAGCGCGTTGGAGCAAAGTTCGGTGCCCGAACCCGAGTTTCGTGCCCAACAATTTCCCCACCAACTCTCGGGCGGATTGCGCCAACGCGTTATGATCGCGATGGCCCTAGCTGGACGTCCCAAACTTTTAATCGCGGACGAGCCAACCACCGCACTCGACGTCACCGTTCAGCAGCAAATCCTCGAACTGCTCGACCGACTTCGCCAGGAGATGCACTTGGGTCTGCTCTTTATCACCCACGATTTGGGCGTGGTCGCCAAAGTGGCCGAGCGCATCGCGGTCCTCTACGCCGGCCGCATCATTGAGCTAGGCGCAACCCGGGACGTGCTGAGCTCGCCGAAGCATCCCTACACCCAAGGCTTACTGGCGGCTTCCCCATCACTTCGGCGTAGCAAACTTTCACCAATTCCCGGAACCGTACCACAACTGACCGCGCTTCCACCCGGTTGCTCGTTCGCGCCTCGCTGTTCGTTCCGTCGCGCGGACTGCGACCTGCCCATGCCCGAGTTGCGCCTTGCCACCCGAGGCCAATCGGCGAGGTGCGTGCTGGTATGAAGGAAGCAGAGACACATTTTCTCGAAGTCCGCAATCTGCGCAAAATCTATCCGCGCCACACCGGCGTCTTCGCCTCCCCGGGGAAAAGGGAAATGTTCACCGCGGTGGGCGGCGTCAGCTTCAACGTCGAAGCCGGCGAAACGTTTGCCATCGTTGGCGAAAGCGGCTGCGGGAAGACTACCCTCGCGCGCATGCTTCTCCGCATGATTGAACCGGACAGCGGCGAAATTCTGTTCGAAACGCACGAGCTCCTGGGTCTCTCTGCAAAGGAAATGCGCGCCAAGCGCCGCGAGATGCAGATGATCTTTCAGGATCCCTACGCGTCGCTCGATCCCCGTATGCGCATTGGCGAAATTGTGGCCGAGCCGCTAAGCGTTCACGAGCCTCGACTGACCAGCGCCGAACGTCGGGCGCGCGCCGCAGAAATCCTCAAGCGCGTTGGCCTCGGCGAAGACGCACTGAAAAAATATCCTCACGAATTTTCCGGTGGCCAGCGGCAGCGTGTCGGAATCGCGCGGGCCCTGATCCTCCGCCCCAAGTTAGTGGTCGCGGATGAGCCGGTCTCCGCCCTCGACGTTTCTGTCGGTGCACAAGTGCTCTTGCTGCTCGAGGAATTGCAGCAAGAGTTCGGCTTGACCTACGTTTTTATTTCGCACAGCCTCCCTGTCGTCGCGCAGATCGCCACGCACATCGCCGTAATGCAGGCCGGTGACTTTGTCGAGTATGGCCCGGCCGCACTCATCCTGAACGAGCCTACCGCCGCCTACACCCGCGAGCTGATCGCCGCCGTTCCCACCATACCCGCACCGGACAGCGTGTGATACTTTCTGGGGAGGCCCTGCGTACCATCTCCAGAAGCATTTTACTGCCCTGTCGTGGAGGACCTCGAAAATGGAAACCACTCCTGTGCCGAATTCCCTGCCCCAGCCGCCGACGTCAGAACCAGCGCCAAAGACTGCGATCTCTCCGCTCGGGCGAATTGCCGGCATGTTTTTCTCGCCCCAGGCTACCTTTGAGGATATCGTGCGTGCCCCCAGCTGGATTTTGCCCTTGGTATTGATACTGGTTTTGAGCCTCGTCGCGGTCATCGCACTCAACAGCCACTTTAATTGGCGCGATTACGCTTCTGGACAAATAGAAAAAAATCCACGGACGGCGAAACTCACGCCCGAGCAGAAGCAACAACAGGTGGAGATCAGCGCAAAGTACTCGCCTATTGTGGCTTACGTTGCTGGCACTATTCTTCCTGTTTTGGGCTTGCTGGTAATAACGTTAGTGCTCTGGGGCGCATACAATCTGCTGGCCAATGCCGGAGCAAGCTTCAAACTTTCGTGGGCCATTGTGACGCACGCCCTGGTTCCGGCTTCCATTGTGGGCACGCTTCTTTTTATCACCGTACTGTTTCTCAAACCGGCCGGTACGTTTGATATCGAAAATCCAGTGGCGACAAACCTGGCAGTGTTTTTTCCCGACGATTCGGCGAAATGGCTGGTGGCCTTAGGCAAGAACATTGACTTGCTTGAGTTCTGGAAGATTCTGCTTCTGGCCATAGGGTTTGCCGCTTTGAATCCGAAGAAACTAAAAGGCGGCAAATCCCTCACCATCGTTTTGAGCCTGTTTTTGCTTTACGTGGTGATTCGCGTGGGCGGCGCCTTCATCTTCTCCTGATACACTTGTGCGGTGAGTTTTTCCTTTGAACTTTTGCATGCGGATCCGGCCGGCGGGCGCCTGGGGCGCTTGACCACACCGCACGGCGCGATGGAAACTCCGACGTTCATGCCTGTCGGAACCGCCGGAACTGTAAAAGGCATGACCCAGGACGCGCTCGAAACGCTCGGTGCGCGCATCCTTCTTGCCAATACCTATCACCTCTATCTGCGCCCGGGCCACGAACTGATCCAGAGACTGGGCGGCCTGCATAGCTTCATGTCCTGGAGCGGTTCGATCCTTACCGACTCCGGTGGCTATCAAGTGTTCAGCCTTTCCGCGCTGCGAAAAATTTCCGACGAAGGGGTCCGTTTTCGCTCGCATCTGGACGGCTCGGAGCATCTTCTTACCCCCGAAAAGGCCGTTGAGATCCAACTCGCGCTCGGTTCGGATATCGCCATGGTCCTAGATGAATGTATCGAGACGCCGGCTCCGCGCAGGATCGCCGAAGCGGCAGTGAAACGCACTACCGATTGGGCGCAACGCGCACGAAATTATTTCCTCAGAAATGCACAAAAAAATGGTGACCAGCCGCAGTGGCAGTTCGGCATCGTGCAAGGCGCCACGTTTGTCGATCTGCGCCGCCTAAGCGCAGAGCAACTACGGCAAATTGATTTTCCTGGCTACGCCGTCGGCGGCTTGGCCGTTGGTGAGCCGCACGAACTCACCTGTGAAATGACCGCTGAAGTTACCGCCCTGCTTCCCTACGATCGTCCACGTTATTTAATGGGAGTCGGCCGCCCGGAACAGATCGCCGATTACGTCCGCCTGGGAATCGACATGATGGATTGCGTCCTGCCTACGCGCGCCGCGCGTCACGCCTGCATCTACACGAGCGAAGGCCGCGTGCTCATTAAAAATTCACGCTACCTTGCCGACCAACGCCCGCTCGACCCCAACTGCCATTGCTCGGTCTGCAAACGCTACACCCGCGCGTATCTTCGGCATCTATTCGCTGCCGGTGAAATCACTGCGGCCATCCTCGCGACCCACCACAATATCCACTTCTACCTTGACATCATGCGGCAAATCAGAGAGGCTATCAGTTTTGGGCATCTCGAAAAATTCGCGTCTGAGCTGCATGCGCGGTACAATATCGGGCCAGCGTGAAGTCGGCAGCCCAGTCCGGGTCAGGTCGGTCGTAGGGTCAGTTATCCCGCACTTGGTCGAATCTCAGAACGAGAATCGAACGGGCAGGATTAGCGGAAGAATTTCCGCTGCTGTGGAGTCTTTTCCAGCCCCCCCCCCGGAAACGCAGAATTCTCCCCGGGAGATTGGATGTCGCAGTTTGTGGAAAGGTACGGTAGGAAACGACGAACATGACTTTGCCAGCTTTTATTCTTATGCAGGCCGGTGGTGCGGCAGGATTGGGCGGTTTTTTGATCCCTCTCGCCCTCATGTTCGGCATCATGTATTTCCTGGTTATTATGCCGCAGCAGCGGCAACGTAAAAAGGTGCAGGAGATGCTCACTGGCCTGAAAAATGGCGACAAGATCATCACGACTTCGGGCATCTACGGCACTGTGAGTGGCATGGACGGCGATACGGTCATTTTGAAGATCGCCGACCAGGTAAAAATCCGCGTCGCGCGTGCGGCGATTGCACAGGTGGAGGCATCGGAAGATGCAAAGTAACTCCGCGGCTCGCTCAAATCTGCGCTCAATCTTCTAACCATGAACCCTAATCTGAAGTGGAAAGTCGTTTCGATCATCGGCATTATCCTCATCTGTCTTTATTTCATATTTGGCTTGCCCAATTTTCCGACCTCTTTCTCTACGCTGAAAAATAATTTCGCGCAGCAGATCAAACTCGGCCTGGATTTGCAGGGCGGCACGCACCTGATTCTCCAGGTGCAGGTGCAGGAAGCCATTGCACAGGAAACCGATCAGACCGTCGATCGGATTACCAGTCAGTTGCGCGCAAAGAATATTCGCTACGATGAAGTTCGCCGTCTCGATGACACCCACATCATTGTTCGCAATATTCCTTCCGACCAGGTTTCGCAATTCCGCGATTTGGTTCACGAGCAATTTGAAACCAACTGGGAATTGAGTTCCGCACCAGGTGATCCGACGGGATTGCTTCTGACGCTCCGTCCGAGTGCGGTTGCCCGCATTCAGGAAACCACCATGACCCAGTCGCTGGAAACCATTGAGCGGCGCATCAACGCCCTGGGCCTCACCGAACCAACCATTCAACTTCACGGCCGCAAAGATAATGAGATTCTGGTGCAGCTCCCTGGCGAAGGTGATCCGACCCGCGCGAAGCAGGTCATTCAGGCTGGCGGTCAACTGGAACTAAAGCTGGTCGAGGATCCAACTCCCTATCCCTCGGAAACCGCAGCACTCGCGCAACATGGCGGCGTACTGCCTGCAGGCAGCGAGCTTGTAAAGGGCCGCAGCGAATCGCGCAATCCGCAAAATCCAAGCGACACCGGTGAGAATTGGTACGTTTTGAGCCGCGCTCCGATAGTTACCGGACGAGATCTGCGCAGCGCCACGGAAACGCGTAGCACCCAGATGCCCAATCAGTATCAAGTGAACTTCGTGCTCTCTGGCGAGGCTGCCCGGCGTTTTGGCCCCTTCACCGAACAGAACAAAGGCCGCCAGATGGCCATCGTTCTTGACCATCACGTCTATTCGGCACCGGTAATTAACAGCCGCATCGATGATTCGGGCCTCATTGAAGGCAACTTTAGTCAGGAAACGGCTCACGATTTGGCACTCGTTTTGCGCGCCGGCGCCCTCCCCGCCTCAATCAAGTACCTCGAAGAACGCACCGTCGGACCCTCGTTGGGCGCTGACTCGATCCGCCATGGCGTGCAAGCCTCGATTTTGAGCTTACTCGTGGTCATGATCTTCATGGTGTTCTACTACCGCTTGTCCGGTGTAAACGCCGTCTTAGCCTTGATTTTGAACCTCATCATCCTTTTGGCCGCGCTTGCGATGTTTGGCGCGGTGCTGACCCTTCCCGGCATTGCCGGGGTGATCTTGACGATTGGTATGGGCGTCGACTCGAACGTACTGGTGTTTGAACGGATCCGGGAAGAGCTGCGCAACGGCAAGAGTGCCTCGGCGGCAGTCGACGCCGGGTTTGATAAGGCCTTCCTCACAATCATCGACACCCACGTTACCACCGTGGTATCCGCCTTTTTCCTCTTCATCTTCGGAACCGGCGCCATTCGCGGATTCGCGATCACCTTGACGATTGGACTGATTGCCAACGTGTTTACGGCGATCTTCGTCTCGAAGACGATTTTCCAGTACCATTTGAGCAAGATGGACCGCCAGGCGGAACTCAGTATTTAGGCCAAAAAGTTCTGGTACTGCTGTAGCTTTTTCTGCGGTCTGCCCCGGGAACAAATGGGCACAGCATGGAGTCTAAAGAAGGGAAGCGCGAACCAGGATGATCGAGTTTTTTAAAGAACCGAACATTGATTGGATGGGTAAATCCAAGTACTTCTTTGCACTGAGCGGATTGCTGCTGCTCCTTGGGTGGAGTGCGATATTTTTCAAAGGTGGCATCAAGTACGGCATCGATTTCAAGGGTGGCACTAACGTGGATGTGCGTTTTGCCAAAGCGCCGAACATCGATGAACTCCGTAAGGGGCTAGAAGCGCAGGGACTCGGAAACAGCGAAATCCAGAGCATCAGCGACATTGCAAGTCCCAACTCCAACGAAGTGTTGATCTTCGTCGAGCAAGCCGGGAACACCGATCAAGCCTTGGATGAAGGCAAAGCCAAGGTTCTTACCGCGCTCAGTGCCGCCTACAACCTCAACAATTCCGCCAAGCCCGATTTCAATTCCACTACGCAAACCTCGCTTGCAAATGTTCTGGTGCAAAACGATCCGCTGTCGCTTTCCGTCAATGCCGGCGATCGCTACCAGCAACTGGCCAAGGGTTTGCTCGACTACCGCGACAAAGTCAGCGGCGGAGTGATCAGCAATTTTGCGGACCTAGGCAAGGTGCAAGGCGCCACGCCCGCGGTTCTTTCCGCGGTTCAGGAGAATTTCTCTCTCGCACCATTTGCGATTCGCAACGTCGAAATCGTGGGCGCCAAGGTAGGTGGCGAGTTACGCAATCAGGCCATTCGAGTTACCCTCTATGCTTTGGCAGGCATGCTGGTATATATTGCCTTTCGATTCCAGTGGGTTTACGGGGCCGCAGCGGTCATCGCCGTTTTTCACGACGTGCTGATTACTCTCGGTCTCTTTAAAATCTTTGGTTTTGAAATATCGCTGACGGTCATTGCCGCGTTGCTAACTTTGGTCGGTTACTCGATGAACGATACCATTGTCATCTTTGACCGGATCCGGGAAAACAGCCGGCTTTTGCGCAAGGAAGCGTTCGCCGGCGTCGTCAATAAATCGATCAATCAGACGCTTTCGCGAACCATTTTGACCAGCGGACTAACCTTTCTTACCGTGCTCGTCCTGTTCCTGATGGGCGGCCAGGTGCTTCGGGCTTTTGCCTTTGCCCTGGTGGTAGGAATTGTGGTAGGAACGTATTCCAGTTTTGGTATCGCTGCACCGCTGGTCGTCGCCTGGAACAGGTGGCGGGGACAGGGCGTGGCAGCAGGCACCGGAACCGCAGCCGGAAACAAGACCCGGGGGAACGAGGGCGGGCAACCGCGTCTCGCACCAGCTGGGAGGAGGTAGAACTTAGCCATGTTCGAAGAAATGGTCGTATCGACTTCGGCAGCGAAGAAGACCAACAAGCCTTGGACTGTCTTGCTCTCCATGGCTCTCCAGGTCGGCTTACTTGCCATCTTTATCTTGATTCCTTTGATTTACACGGAAGCGCTGCCGAAGACCCTCATGTCTTCGATTCTCCTCGCGCCTCCACCACCACCCCCACCCCCGCCCCCGCCAGCGGCTGTCCAGGTTGTTCACGTCAAACCGGTTGCCCACTTGATGGACGCGGGCAAACTGGTTGCTCCGAAAGTCATTCCAAAGGACATAAAAATCATTAAAGAGGACGAAGCTCCTCCTGACATGGGCGGCGTCTCGGGCGGCGTCCCGGGCGGCGTAGCCGGCGGCTCGATGGGCGGCGTTCTGGGCGGTGTCATTGGTGGGGCGGGCTCCTCTCTTGCGCCGCCGCCGCCTAAGGCGACCCCCAAACGCATCATGGTCGGTGGTAACGTGCAGGCTGCGCACTTGGTGAATCGCGTTCAGCCTAGCTATCCCCCGCTCGCTCGTCAGACGCGCATTAGCGGCACCGTCAAGCTTCACGCCATCATCGGTAAGGATGGCACCGTGCGCGAATTGCAAGTCGTTTCCGGGCACCCGCTGCTAGTGCAGTCGGCGCTGGATGCTGTGCGGCAGTGGCGGTATCAGCCGACCCTGCTAAACGGCGATCCGGTCGAAGTTGACACGGAGATCGACGTGATATTCTCGCTGGCTCAGTAATATTCAGTAAGTACAACGGAAGAGCGCGGCGGTCGTGGGACAGCCCGTTGTTCTGAGTTCCGCAGTCGTTTTCACAAACTTTGTTGGTCCCCGCGTAAGCTCGGACCACTAGGAAATAAGGAGCAAACGAATGTTAGCAACCCTGTTCGTAAATGCGGTTTTGTTACAAGAAGCCGCCACTGGTTGGGATCTCCGGTCCATGCTTGCCTCGATGGGCTGGCCCGCCAGAATCGTCGTCTTCATCCTGTTCGTACTTTCGATCTATTCGTTCGGCGTTATGATCGACCGCTTCCTGATGTACAACAACGCGCGCAAACAGTCGCGCCTGTTCGTGCAACAGGTTGCCGGTGCGCTCAAGGATGGCAAGCTGGATGAAGCGATCGCCATTGCCGAACGCAACAAAAAAAGCCACATCGCGAAAGTTGTCGCGACCGGTCTCTCTGAATTCCAGTCTGCTTCGCAGCAAGTGTCGGATGCCGAGGTGATTGAAGCCGCCAAGCGCGGTCTCGAGCGCTCCGTCGCCATCGTTCACGCTGAAATGAAGCGCGGCCTTTCGGCCCTCGCCACCATCGGTTCGACGGCACCGTTCGTCGGACTGTTCGGCACGGTGATCGGTATTTTGAACGCGTTCAAAGGTATCGCCAATAACAAAGCAACCGGGCTGTCCGCGGTCGCCGGCGGTATCGCGGAAGCGCTGGTCACCACGGCATTCGGTCTACTTGTCGCGGTACCCGCCGTCTGGGCCTACAACTACTTCACGAACAAGGTGGAAGCGTTCGACGTCGAGATGGATAACTCCTCGATGGAATTGATCAACTACTTCATTTTGCGCCGCGGCGCAAAGAAGTAAGCAGCCGGGAAGAAGGGAAATACTATGGCGTACAAGCCAGTAGCGGGAGCGCAGGTATCTGCCCCCAACGTAGTGCCCATGGCAGACATCATGCTCGTGCTCTTGATCATCTTCATGGTGATCACCCCGATGTTGCAGAAGGGCGTTTCGGTGGATTTGGCCAATGTCAACGATCCGCGGGATATGAAAGATGCGGATCGTGACGACGCCATCATCGTTGCGGTGACCCGTGATGACAATATTTTCCTCGGCAACAATAAAATTGCCAAGGCCGATATTACCGGCCAGATCAAGGATCTAATTGCCAACAGGTTGGATAAGACCGTCTATGTAAAAAGTGATGGACGCGCCAAGTATGGCACGGTCGTCGCGGTGGTCGACGAGATCCGCTCTGCTGGCGTCGATCAACTAGGTCTTCTGACCGAAAAGACCAAAACCACGTCAAAGAGCGGTGCCACGCCGGCTGGCACGCAGCAACAAAAACCTCAGTAGCGCGTAGTCTGCTGTATTTCGTCTCGGTCATTGGTAGCATTCGTTTGCGGAGCTCGCAGGTGCGCCGGATCCCACCCGGCGCACCTCTACTTGCAAGCCGGCACCCGTGACTGGATAGGAGAACTCGCCATGGGAATGGATGTAGGTACTAGCGGTGGATCAATGGCTGCACCGAATATCGTTCCGCTGATCGATATTCTGCTCGTGCTGATCATCATTTTTATGGTCATCACGCCCCTCACTCCGAAAGGTCTGGATGCGCTCGTCCCTCAGCCTTCACCGAATCAGCAGAACAACGTCGAGCTTGAAAATAAGACCGTAGTCGTTCAAGTTGCTGAAAACGGTAAACTCAAAATCAATAACGAAGACACCACCTGGGATACGCTCGGGGGCCGGATGGAGCAGATTTTTAAAGATCGTGCCGAAAAAGTTGCCTTCGTAAAGGGTGACAATGACGTCTTGTTCATGGATGTAGCGCGCGCGATCGACATCATGCACGGGGCCGGTATCGACAAGGTTGGGCTCATCACCGCCAAACTCGAGGCCGGACAGTAAGTAC